>JAJDAS010000505.1 GCA_029261755.1 Nitrospinia bacterium | reverse complement strand
GGTCAAACCAACCAATGGAAGTTGAAACTCATGAAATGGCTTAAATTTGGGCATGTGGTCAATCCTTCCTTTTTGAGTTAGACCGGATAGGTCGGGCAGGGGGGTGGAAAGGGGACCGGAAGAAGAAAACTGAAATCCGGGAAAAAGATCCTGTTGATTTGATTTATTGGGGCTTGTGGGTTTCATTGATAAACATTATGCCATTAGAATATGATATTTATCAATATCTTCTTATATAATTGTTTGGATGATGGGGCACGGGTGTGTGATCGAAACTAGCGCCGCCAGCTATTCTCGGACAACCTGTTGAATCTTGCATTAGATGTATCGGCATTGCCAAGAAAAAACATCTTTATTTTTCCAATCCAAGCATATTGAGAATCCTTCCTTTCCTCATTTAATACCACAAGATTTAGCTATACCAAATCAATATTTATATGCAACATTCAAGGGTGACCCCAATTTCAATTCCTTGAACCTTGAACCTTGAACCTTGAACCTGATAACCTGATTTTTTAAAGATTTTACCATTTTGACTCATGGCAAGACAAAAACTAGGGCAAAATTTCTTGGTATCGGAAGAGCTGGCCCTCCAAATTGTGTGTTTAGGGCAAATCCAAGACACCGATTTTGTCCTGGAGATCGGTCCCGGCAAAGGGGTGCTCACCCAATTAATCATCCGTGAAGCTAAGAGCTTCGCGGCCATTGAGTTAGACCAAAAACTTGCGGAAAAACTTAAGAGAAGATACCGGGATCAGGACGGGATTCAGGTATTTGTGGGAGATGCGGCGAAATTTGACTATCTCCTGTTGGAAAGTCATTTTAAGGTAATATCCAACCTGCCCTACTGTGCCGCTGTGGCCATCCTAACCCGCTTATTGGAGTTCAAGGAAAAAATCCCCCTGATGGTACTCATGTTCCAGCGGGAGGTGGCGGAAAGGATCACGGCAAAACCCGGGGGAAAAGATTACAGCCCCCTTAGCATATTTGTTCAATACCACACTGAGGCCACCCTGGAATTCACCCTCCCCAAAGAAGTATTTTCACCTCAGCCGAAAGTGGAATCCGCCGTAGTGAGATTCACTCCTCGCCCTACCCCGCTCTTCGCATTGGAGAATGAACCCTTTTTTTTTCAGTTGGTGAAAAAATCCTTCGGTCAAAGGAGGAAAAAGCTCCTCAATAATCTCAAAGATCTGCCGCTTCCTATCCGCAGGATCGAAGAAGCCTGCGAAGCCTGCGGCATTGAATCCGCCCAAAGAGCGGAAACCATCCCCATGGAAGGCTTTGCCCGTCTGAGCAATATACTTTCTTCAGAAATAATTATAGCCGAAAAAGGGTAAGTGCTGTTAAAAACCAGTTGAATCTGACACCGCTAAAAGTTATATTGTTGCTCTCCAGGTAAACTTTAAGTGAGGACTTCCGCCATGAGATTTCAAGATATCCAATGCCCCACTTGCGGCGAAGAAATAGAAGTGGATTTAGACACCGGAAAGGTGGTCAGCCACGGTGATTCAAAAAAGAATCTGGATCTAAGCAACGTGGCTCAATCGTTGAAAGAACAGGCTAACCGCAGAACAGAACTGTTTCAGATGTCGAAGGAAGAAGAAAAGACCAAATCGGAAAGGCTCGACAAGCTATTTTCCAAAGAGGAAAAGCGCATCAAGGAAGAAAAGGATTACGGCAAGTTTGTTCGAGATATCGATCTGGATTGACGAAAGCAAGGAGTGATGGAGTAATGGAGTGGTAGAACAATGGAGTGCTGGAGTAATGGAGTAATGGAGTAATGGAATGATGAGTTCAAAAACCTTCTTTTAAAAGCACCTTTCCCAACACTCCAACACTCCAACACTCCAATACTCCAACATTCCACACTTCCAACACTCCTGAAGGAACCTTTTCATGAACCCCAAAAAATTGAATACCGGAGGCGGTTGGCCCGCCATTCATTACGCCTTGAAGATGGCCTACAAAGCCGGTGGGTTGATGAAATTTTATTCCGCCCTGGAAAGAAAGAACGCATGCAAAGCGTGCGCACTTGGCAAAGGCGGAGCCAAGGGAGGGCTCATTGATGAAATCGGCCAGGGCTTTCAGGTTTGCAAGAAATCTATGCAGGCCCAAGCCCAGGACATGCAACCCGGCATCCCCAAGAGTTTTTTCGAAAAAACATCCCTGGAAACCTTTGCGGGGATGAGCGGCAAAAAACTGGAATCCCTGGGACGATTAATCAACCCTCTGTACCTCCCTGAAGGATCTAACCATTTTCAGGTCCTGTCATGGCCTCAGGCATACGAAACGCTTCTCCAACACTGGCGAGACGCCAACCCGGAACGAAGCTTCTTTTACTCTTCCGGTCGCTCTTCCAACGAAGCCGCTTTTCTAATCCAGCTGCTGGTCCGCCAATGGGGAAGCAACAACATCAATAATTGCGCCTATTACTGCCACCAGGCTTCCGGGCTGGGACTATCCCAAAGCCTCGGAGGAGGCACCAGCACGGTCCAATTGGATGACATCACCAAGGCCGATCTGTTTGTCCTGATAGGAGCCAATCCCGCAAGCAACCATCCAAGGCTTTTGAGGTTTCTCGCGAACCTAAGGCGACGCGGTGGCAAGGTGGTGGTCATCAACCCCTTCCGCGAAAAAGGACTCCAGCGCTTTAATGTCCCCAGCGATATTCGTTCCCTGTTTTTTGGATCGGAGATCGCCAACCTCTATTTGCAACCCCACTGCGGCGGCGATCTGGCCTTTTTGAAGGCGGCCCTTCTCCAATTGTGGCAGCGCAACGAGGTGGATAAAATTTTCCTTGAAACAAACTGCGACAATCTACCCGAATTTCAAAAGGACCTGGAGGCAGAGGAACTTTCTTCCCTTCTGGAGAAGTCCGGCCTGGGGGCCACGGATTTGGAATCCTTTACCCAGTATCTCCAACGTTCCCGAAACACCATCTTCGCGTGGGGCATGGGGATCACCCAACAGGCGCATGGGGTCCAATCCGTACGCACCATCACGAACCTGGCCTTGGCAATGGGCATGGTGGGAAAGCCTGGCGCCGGACTCCTACCGCTACGTGGACACAGCAACGTGCAAGGGGTAGCCACGGTGGGAGTGGTCCCTCAGGTAAAGCCCCAAATGGCGGAAGCGTTGGTGAAACATTTAAAAACCGATCTTCCCACATCTCCAGGACTGGATACCTTTCATTGCGTAGATGCGGCCTTCAAAGGAGAAATGGATTTCGCAATGCTCCTGGGCGGAAACTTATACGGAGCAAGTCCCAATCAGAAATGGGCCGGAGAAGCGCTTAGGAAAATCAGCTTCACGGCATCCCTATCCACCACCTTGAATTTGGGGCATATTTACGGACGCGGGAAATCCAGCTTAATTCTTCCCGTGCGGGCAAGAGACGAAGAAAAACAGGCCACCTCTCAAGAAAGCATGTTCAATTTCGTACGACTTTCCAAGGGTGGAGCAAAGGCCCCTGCCCCGGACCTCCCTTCCGAAAGTGAAATTTATGTTCACGTTGGAAAGGCCCTGCTGGGCGAAGATCCCATTCCATGGCCCCAACTGTCTAACAACAAGGAGGTCCGCAAACTCATCGCGGATGCAGTACCAAACATGCAACCCATGGAAGGGCTGGATTCCGAGAATGAGTTCACGATTCCGGGCCGAATCAAGCATACGCCTACATTTGCGACCCCAAGCGGGAAAGCCGTGCTTGCGGTAGTGGAGGCCCCGGACGCCCGTCCCCGGGAAGGGCATTTCAACTTGATGACCATGCGCTCGGAAGGGCAGTTCAACACCATCGTCTACGAAGAAGAGGATATTTACAGGGGAGCGAATCATCGCCTGACACTATTCATGAGTCAGGAAGATGTGGAAAACCACGGGTTCAGCGAAGGCCAATGGGTCATGGTGGAAAGCGAGGTAGGAAAGCTGAAGACCAAACTGATTGCTGGCCCCATTCGTAAGGGTAATGTAGGTATGTACTTCCCGGAAGCCAACGTCCTGGTACCGGGCAATATCGATCCGCAGTCTAAGACACCTTCTTACAAACGGATAGCAGTGAGGGTCACGAAGGAGGGATAGCCAACACAATAACAAGAAACAAAATGAACCGTAACTTTCCTTTTACGATTTGCAAGATTCAGAACTGGGTAGTATATTATTCTTTGGACATTTCAAGGAGAATATCATGGCAATTTCATTGGGCGGAGTAGGACAAGCATCCCAGGGCGCGGTAAAAAGACAATCACAAAATATTGACAACATGGCAGCCGGAGAAGAAAAGCGCCTCACCGTGCGAAATGAAACCAAGCAAAACCAGAGGCATTTCCAAAGACACGACCAGGCAAGCATAGCTATTGCGGAATCCGGGGTTGGAGATAATATCCGACTCAGGACTTAATGACCGGTTCCTTGCTCTTCTACCCTACCCTTCTGAATGCCATTCTCACTACCAAAGCCCACCAAGAAAACCAATTAAGAGAATTGCCCAATCAATGCGTTTCACCAGACATTTACAACGGTTCATAGGCCCATACCTGCGAAAACCCTTGTATTTCCAGGCCTTTTTGCGCTATTATAGTAACTTTTTATTTTCTGCCTATTGAATATATTGCATCTAACGGGAGCTGTAGATATGTATCGAGAAAAAATTAAGGTGCTGGATTGCACCATACGAGATGGTGGCCTTATCAACAATTACCAATTTTCAGACGACTTTGTTAAGGCGGTCTATGGCGCCCTCTGCGAAGCCAGTGTAGACATCGTAGAGATAGGAAAAAAACTGTGTGTGAGTGAAGATTATTCACGGGATAAATTTGGCAAATGGAATTTTTGTGACGAAGATGATATCAAGCGGGTGGTAGAATCTCATGAGTGCGAAAATCCACCCCTTTTGTCAGTGATGTATGACGTAGGCAGGGTGGATATTTCCGCGCTTCTTCCAGCCGACCAGAGCGTTGTGGGAATGGTTCGTACAGCCTGTTATGTCCCCGATATCGATAAGGGCCTGGACTTGGTTAAACGTACCAAGGATCAGGGTTATGAAACCACCATCAACATTATGGCGGCTTCTGCGGCAATAGAAACTGAACTCATTGAGGCCCTGCAACAGGTTAATGAGACTCCCGAAGTGGATTACCTCTACCTGGTGGATAGCTTTGGCGCGTACTATTCGGAGCAGGTAACCGACTATCTGGAACTTTATAAACAGCACGCCCCCAATAAAGAGTTGGGCTTCCATGCTCACAACAACCAACAACTGGGTTTTTCAAATACCCAGCAAGCGATTATTGACGGCGTTAATTTGTTGGACGCCACCATCAACGGCATCGGCAGAGGCGCTGGAAACTGCAACCTGGAACTCCTGCTGAATTTCCTGAAGAACCCAAAGTTTGACGTCAGATACGTTTACAAGGTAATCCAGGAACACTTTGTTCCTTTGCGCGAAGAGATTGAATGGGGATTTAACGATATCTATGGAATCAGCGGACACCTCAATCAGCACCCGCGAGAAGCAATGAAGCAGAGGGCCAATGCTGAGATCCAAGACAATTGTTACGATTTCCTGCTCAAAGCCACCGCCGAGGTGCCTTAGTAATCGTCTGGAAACGAACCTAAGTTCCTCTGACTTCTAATCCCATGGAATTCGATGGGATTAGAAGTGACTTGTCCACTACCATTATTCCCCTTCCCTCCATTTCTACTCCATTTTTTAGTACTTAGCAGCACTGCTCTATCCCGTTAAACAGATGTGGCTCGGATTATGAAAAAGGCGCCTGCTGTGTTAATAATGAAGTGCCTTTTGAAATCCACGTAGCCACAATCCATGATGTAAAAGGCTCCCGGTTCCGGGAGCAGGATGTCGAGGATATCGGCATCGTGCACTTTGCCGTCGGAAATGTGGGAAAAAGTCGGAATGTTGCCACACAGATCGAACAACTGCAACTTTTTGAAAATATTGACCTATTAAATCCCGAAGATCTTTTATTTGAAACCGCTCCAAAAAAAATGTTAGACTTGGGCCAATCCGTAGTACAAAAAACGGTCTTTAACCCACCATCCCTTTTTCTTTAAATCCACCTGGCAACTTGATGATAATTCAAGGCGAGAGAAGGTCTTTTTCCCTTTAAAAACAATACGTTGCCGCTCAATCACAAATCTAAAATCACAGATCTAAAATATCCCTAATTGACCCATCCAACAAAAGGCTTAAGAAACGAATATCATGGAGAACACAGAAGAGATGCAGAATAAAATTGAAGAGTTGAAAGAGTTGACCAAGACCATCCGGGGGGACATCCTGAAGATGCTGAACAAGGCTAAATCAGGGCATACCGGCGGTTCACTATCCTGCGTGGAACTACTGACAGCGCTCTTTTTCCACAAAATGAAGCATCAGCCGGGAAACCCCGACTGGGAAGGCCGGGACAAGTTCATCCTTTCCAAAGGCCATGGGGCTCCCGCCCTTTATGCCGTGCTAGGCAGAAGCGGTTATTTCGACATCAAGGAATTTGATACGCTCAGGAAGCTTGATTCCATATTGAGGGGCCACCCTTATAACAGAGTCACACCGGGTGTAGAGGTTTGCTCCGGTTCCCTGGGGCAGGGTTTGTCTCAGGCCAATGGCCTGGCCCTGGCTGCCCGACTGGATAGCAGCTCCGCACGGACCTTTGTAATGATGGGCGATGGCGAAAACCAGGAAGGGCAGATATGGGAGGCGGCCATGACCACGGCCCACCAGAAACTCGACTCCGTTTGCGGAATCCTGGACCAAAACGAACTGCAAATCGATGGAAAGGTGGCCGACATCATGTCCATCGAACCCATCGCCGATAAATGGCGTTCTTTCGGATGGAACGCAATAGAGATAAACGGCCACGATTTAGAAGAGATCATCGCTGCCCTTGATAAAGCCGAGGAAACCAAGGGTCAGCCTACCATCCTGATAGCCAAAACGGTGAAGGGAAAAGGCGTTTCCTGTATGGAAGGGAATGTAAAGTACCATGGAGTCGCCCCCTCCTGGGAAGAGTTGCAAAAGGCTGCCGAAGAGATCGGTTTCGAACTGGAAGAGAAAGACCACCCAAAACCGGAGGCGCCAAAAGAACCCGGACCCAAAGTGCTCGGAACCAGAGAAATGTATGGCGAAGCCCTGTTGGAGCTGGGAGATGAAAATCCGAATATCGTGGTTTTGGATGCGGACCTTTCCGGCTCTACGAAGTCGGGGGCCTTCGGTAAGAAATTTCCCCATCGGTTTTTCAATATGGGAGTAGCTGAGCAGGATTTGATGGGCACCGCCGCCGGACTGGCCGCCGCTGGAAAGACGGTTTTTGCCAGCACCTTTGCCATATTTGCCACAGGAAGGGCCTGGGAGCAGATAAGACAGTCCATAGCCTTTCCAAAATTCAATGTAAACATAGTGGCCAGCCATGGAGGTTTGACTGTGGGCGAGGACGGCGCTACCCACCAAGCCACGGAAGATATCGGCTTAATGAGAGGGATGCCCCACATGAAGGTGGTGGTTCCCGGCGACGGATACGAACTGCTCTCCGCCCTTCGCGGAGCCATGGAATATGAAGGCCCTGTGTATATCCGTACCTCCAGAGAAAAATTTCCTGTCCTTTATTCACCGGACCACCAGTTCACCATGGGAAAAGCCACGGTGCATGGCGACGGCAAGGATTTAACCATCGTCGCCATAGGCCTTATGGTTCACTTGGCCCTGAAGGCCCAAAAGATCCTGGAGTCTGAAGGTATCCGATGCACGGTGATCAACTCCGCCTCGGTGAAGCCCCTGGACAATGACACTATTCTGAGCGAAGCCATGAAAAGCCGCGCCGTGATAACTGCGGAAGAACACTCTATCATCAACGGTCTCGGAAGCGCCGTGGCCGAACTGCTTTCTGAAAAGTGCCCTGTTCCCCTCAAAAGAATCGGCATCCGAGATCGTTTCGGAATGTCCGGCCAACCGGGTCCCCTTCTGGAGAAATACGGACTGACCACCGAAGCCATCGTTAAGGAAGCTAAAAAAATGGTGGCAAGGAAAAACGGCGGTTCCGGCTCAGAAGGAGCCTTTTCGAGCAAGGAATTGGAAGCTGGAATACTTGTTTCTTCATGATAAAGATTTTTCATCTCGAAAAAGTTTATGAAGGCGGCAATGTTCCTTCATTAACCGACATCAACCTGCACATCAAAAAAGGGGAGTTTTGCTACCTGTGCGGCCCCAGTGGTGCGGGAAAAACTACTCTGATGAAGATTCTCCTGAAAATGGAGAGTTACAACCGAGGTCAAATTTTGGTGGATGGCAGGAACCTCGCCAAGATCCGGGAATCAAAAATCCCTTATTTTCGACGGAATATAGGCGTGGTATTCCAGGATTTCAAGCTTCTTAAAAATAAAACTGTTTTTGAGAATGTGGCCTACCCTCAGGAAATCATCGGCAAACCCAGGAATGAGATTAAAAAGAAAACCTGGGAACTATTGAAACATGTGGGGTTGGCCCATAGGAAAGAGTCCACACCGCTCCGGCTTTCCGGAGGCGAACAGCAACGGATAGCTGTTGCGAGGGCGCTTGCCAATGATCCCATCATCCTTTTGGCCGACGAACCGATGGGAAATCTGGACCCGGAAATCTCCATGGAGATCATGGGTCTCTTCGAGAAGGCCAACCAGAACGGCGCTACGGTTTTATTGGCCACCCATGATGTCTCTCTGACCCAAAAAATCGTTCACCGTAAAATCCTCCTGAACAAGGGAAAGCTAGTTACCTCCTGATGGCACCTTACCTCAAAGGGTATTTAAAAGCCTTTATCGAGGCGGCGGACAGTATTAAAAGCAACAAGGAAACCTCCCTCATCACCCTGTTCACCATCGCCGTTGCCGTTTCCATCCTGGGTCTCTTCCTCCTGGTCTACTTCAACTTTAGCCACCTCCTTCGCAATTGGTCCGAGCAACTTCAGGTCATCGTATATCTGGAAGATGATATCCAAAAGGAAGATCTGAAGAACATTGAGGTGATTATCCAGAGCGAGGAGCGTATCTGGAGGTGGGACTACCTTTCTAAAAAAGACGCCCTTCGGACATTCCAAAAGCAACTGAAGGGCAAGAGCAATATCCTGGAAGGGCTGGACTCCAACCCGCTGCCAGCATCCTTTAACATCTACTTCAAGGAAGATTTCAGGAACCACGAAGAGATCCAGCAGCTAGCCGAAGAATTTTCCGAAATTCCGGGGGTGGAGGGCGTGGATTATGGCGGCGAATGGATTGCACGGTTCGAGGCCGCCGTTCTTTTCTTGAGGATCTTCATCACAGCGGTGGGAGGCTTATTGGGAATGGGCCTTATCGCAATTATTTCCAACACCATCCGCCTTTCCGTATACTCCCGCGCAGATGAGATCGAAATCAAGAAGCTGGTGGGCGCCACCAGGTGGTTCATTCAGGCGCCTTTTTTGATAGAAGGCGTTGCCCAGGGAATTTTCGGCGTCTTGCTTGCCCTGGGGCTGCTATTCCTTTTCTACCTCTATTTTCTCATCCGGCTGGCCGCAAACACTCAGATTCTCATGGGTATATCCGCGATCTTTATTCCAACAAAGATACTTTTTCTCCTGCTCCTGATGGGAGGTTTAATAGGCGGCGTGGGCAGTTTCCTGTCACTGGGAAAACTGATGCGGTTCGATAAGTCGAACTGATAAAAGCGGAAAGCAGTAGGCAGTAGACAGAAGGTGACCAACCTTTGACCATTAATGAATGACGGTTTCCAATGACGGCAAAGCCAAACAATTGCGAGGGAGGCAATGGGCGAGTCCTGCGCCTCCAGTGGCACATAACGGAACGCTGCAATTTTCGTTGCAGCCACTGTTATCAGGATTCCCAAAATAGTGAAGAGCTTGATTTCCGGCAATTGATCCAAGTGATGGACCAATACAAAGACCTCCTGAAGAACTGGAAAGGGGGGCCGGAAAAACCAGCGCGTGGGCATATCAACGTCACTGGTGGGGAGCCCTTTATCCGTCATGATTTCCTGGACCTGCTGGAACTTTTCGCCGGGAACCGTCGCCATTTCAGCCATGCTATTTTATCCAACGGCAGTTTCATCGACAGGAAGATGGCGAAGCGGCTTCGCCAACTGAGAACTTCCTTCGTACAAGTGAGCATAGAAGGGACTGAGGAAACCCATAATCGGGTACGTGGCGCAGGCAACTATGGTCAGGCCGTTTCAGCGTTGAAAAACCTGGTAAAAGAAGGCGTTCGAGCCATCATCTCCTTTACCGCCCATCGGGATAACTACCGGGAGTTTACGGATGTGGCCCGATTGGGTCGGAGATTGAAGGTGTCGCGCGTTTGGGCGGATCGCCTCATCCCTTATGGCAATGCCTTGAATATGGTGGACAAACTTCTATCGCCCGAAGAAACTCAAGAGTTTTTTGGAATCATGGAGAAGGCCAGGCCCGTTGGAGTTTGGTCCCGGTTTCAGCGAACCAAGGTTTCCATGGAGCGCGCCCTCCAATTTCAGGTGGGAGGCGGAAGACCTTACCGTTGCACGGCGGGAGATAGCCTAATTACTGTCCAGCCTAATGGAGATCTCTATCCGTGCCGCCGAATGCCGGTACCAGTGGGCAATCTCATGGAACATCCTTTGGAAGAGCTTTATTACGATAGCGAACTTTTTCGTGCCTTGCGTGGCCATTGCGTGAGCGAGGGATGCGAAACCTGTTTTTATTCTGAACTATGCCGTGGGGGGCTTAAGTGTCTATCGCTTGCGGTGACTGGCGATCCCTTCAAGGCCGATCCGGGCTGCTTGGGTCCGGCGCCTGGCAGTGGGAAGATGGAAGAGGATCTGTTGGTCACAAACCTTTAATAAGGAGATAAGAGTATGGGCACAACATTCGACTTATCGGGAACCAAGCTGGAACCGGAAAAGAAGGAGGCGGTGGAGACCTTTTGTAGCGCGTTACTGGAGGCGTCGGAGCAGCCGATCAAATCCATCAATCTTTATGGAAGCGCCGCCCGCGAGGACTACCGCCCCGGAGCCAGCGATATCAACCTCCTCATCGTAATGGATCCCATCAACGTTTCCACCCTGAAAAATACGCTGGACCCCGTGTTCAAGGCTCGCCGCCATAGGATTGCTCCATTTTTTATTACACCGGACAACCTTCGCAACTCCCTGGATGTTTTCCCAATCAAATTTCTTTCCATCAAGGAATCTTACCGGCTGTTGTGGGGTGAGGACATTCTCGCCGGACTGGAAATCCACAGGGATCACCTGCGCTGGCGTTGTGAACAAGAAACCAGAAACCTGCGCATGCGTCTGGTTCGCCACTACATCATGGGAGGAGGCCAGAACCTTAGCCAAATGATGGGTCGGAATGTCATCGGTTTTGTGGAAAATCTGCGCGTAGCCGTATCCCTTATCCGTGACGGACTCCCTTCCAGGGAAGATGTGGTGGATGCAGCAGCGGATGCTTTCGGATTCGAGGCGGAAGTTCTCCAAAAAGTGCTGGCCCTGCATTACCGGGAGAACTTTCTTCCAAACGAGGAATGTGAACTTCTGTACGACCAGTATATGGAGCTGGTGGATAAGGTGGCCCAGGCAGTGGATGAAATAGATTGATGATTGATGATTAAGCCAGCGGGAAATAAAAAAATGCTAAAAATCGCCGCCATCCAGATGTCCTCCGGGAATAACAAAAAAAAGAACCTCGAAAGGGCAAATACCCTGTTGGAATCCGGGGTTCTCCAAGGAGCAAAGTTTCTTGCCTTACCGGAAAACTTCTCTTTCATGGGGGAAGAATCCGAAAAGATTCAGGCTGCGGAAAATTTGGAAGACGGGGAATCGGTGGAATTTTTGAAAGAGTTTTCCAGAAAGCATAAAGTCTGGCTCCTGGGAGGATCGGTCCCCTTCATAGCCGGGGACCAAAAGGTCACCAACAGTTCGCTCCTCATTAGCGATCAGGGAGAGATCACGGCCCGATACGATAAAATCCACCTCTTCGACGTGAACCTGTCGGAAGGAGAGGTTTACAGGGAATCCGGTTTTGTCCAAAAAGGAGACCAACCCGTGGTGGCAGACACCCCTTTCGGCAAAGTGGGGCTTTCCATTTGCTACGACTTGCGATTCCCGGAACTGTACCGAATCCTTGCCTTGAATGGAGCGTCCATGGTCTTTCTTCCCGCAGCCTTTACCGTTCCCACGGGCATGGCCCACTGGGAGGTTTTGATTCGCGCCAGGGCCATCGAAAACCAAGTCTACATGATTGCCGCAGGCCAATGCGGGGTCAACTCACCCACCAGAACGACTTACGGACACAGTATGATCGTGGACCCCTGGGGCAAGGTTCTCGCCGCAGCAAGCGATGAGGAAGCGGTAATACTCGCCGACTTGGATTTCGACTATCTGGAAAATGTCAGAAAACGCATTCCCTGCCTGGAGCATATGGTGCTGCGGTAAATATTCGGGATGGGGCTTAGGTAAGGCTAAAGCTGAGGCTGAGGAGGGATATTATTTGCCCGATCCTTTTTTTTGATGCAAATAGAATAAGGTTCTAGTAGTGAAGATTTCCACCAAAGTCAGGAGTCTCACCTTTTTTGATTTGATAAGACCAATAATCGATATATTCCCCACCCATTTCCCAAAAAGTTCTACACCTTTCCAAGTAAGCCAATACAATGTCACATCGATTGTTCTTTAATAAATCATTGGCTAGTGACATGTTTGGACCGAATGAACTTAGCTGTGGAGAACCAACAACATCACTGGCAGCTAACAATTCCTTTTCAGCTTTACTTATATCGCCTTGCATAAGGCTAACTTTGCCTTTTATTAAATGTGCCTTGTGTATTGCGTTACTATAATTCCAGTCTTCTTTGTAATTTTCAGCCACAGCCAGCAATTTGTTTGCTAAATTATCAGCTTTATAAAGATTTCCACTATTTAGTGCAAATTTCGCTCTATATTCAAGCCCCAAATATTGACCATATTTAAATCTGGGAATTAGCCCTAATAGTGCATAAAATCTTTGGTGGATTTTGAATAATAGAATAAATGATTTTTTTTTTAGTTTCTTGAGCATGCTATTTTCGAGCATAAGGGCCATTATTTTCCTCCTTCCAGTTTCCCAATGCCGTGGTCGCCGGTAAGAAGCTTCATCTGTTGGATGGCAATGGAATTCAGCTTCATCAGGCGGTCTTTTTGGGCCATGCCTTCATTAATGAAAAGGGCATTAAGATTTTCCAGATTGGAGAGACACACCAATTGGGAGACATTGGCATAATCCCTGATATTGCCTTTCCCTTCGGGATTGTTTTCACGCCACTCTTTCGCGGTCATACCGAATAAAGCGATATTCAGGACATCGGCTTCACTGGCGTAAATATTGTTAACCTGACCTTTTGTCAATTGCCGGGGGACCAAGTTTTCTTTGATGGCGTCGGTATGGATGCGGTAGTTGATTTTAGCCAAGTTCCTTTTGATATCCCAGCCGAGTTGCTTGCGTTCACCCTCCTTGAGACGCTGGAATTCCTTGATAAGATAAAGCTTGAATTCAACGGATATCCATGACGCGAACTCGAAGGCGATATCCTTGTGGGCATAGGTGCCGCCGTAGCGACCGGATTTGGAAAGGATACCAATGGCGTTAGTCTTTTCGATCCACTGCTTGGGGGTTAAGGTAAAACTGTTGAGTCCCGCCTGTTTTTTAAACCCGTCGAATTCGACGGGTTTAAAATCCGGATTATTCAGATGTTCCCAGATACCAAGAAATTCAATGGTATTCCTGTTTCTGAGCCAATTTCTGATCAAATCATCGGTACGATCCGAATTTTTATACCGGGCAATATCGGTGATGCAGATATAATCTTCCTCGTTTCTGGTGTAGAGGGCAATTTCCTTGTTCAGCACATTGATTTTCGCCATTATTTTTTTCCTCCGTTAAGCGCGAATACACGCCAATGAACGCCAATATTTATCTTGTTTTTTAATCATAAATGGGTGGCCTTGGCGCCTTTCTCTACTTCCAGATAATCACTGACGCAATGCCGATGGCAGAAGGATGCTTGTTTCTCAAAGCAGGTGAGCGCAGCTCTTTTATGGGTCCTTATTTGCTCGAATAGCCTTGCCAGGTGGGCCTTTTTCTGCGGGATACTGGTTCTGTATTCGTCGAAAAGACGTTTGTAGTCATCTTCGGCTTTCAGATGCTTTCTACTGCCGGAAACAATACCCAGTTCCGGAATATGCAGGTATTGGATCCCTAGTTTAGGCAAAAGACTCGACAGTGCGCCTTTTGAAAATCCGAATTTCCGGCTGTGGGGATTTTTCCTGACGTCACACAAAAGATGTACATCATTTTTAATTAAAACGTTGACATACGCCTCAAAAGAAATATCCTCATAGCCTATGGTAAAAAGGGCAAATTCCTGACTTTGAAAACGTTCTTTTTCTCTCTTAACACGCTCAAAAGCATCTTCGGCTAAAACATCTCGCGCCATCTTGCTCTTTACCGCATAATACGGATAGGTTTCACAAATATGACGCACCAGCTTTCTACTCCGGTAATCCTTGTGGCTTTGCATGAACCGAAACATTTTATAGGTTTCATCCCTGCTCAAACCTTTCTCAAAAGGCAGATCCAGCAAAAGCCGTATGCTGTTATCTTCCAGGTCAAGCCAACCGAGATTTTGCAGGGTCTCCAGGTCCGCCGCAGCTTGAAACGAATAACAGCCATAATGATAGGGAACAAAATCGTAGTAGGTAAAACCCGCTTTCCGGTGTGCCAAAAAAAGCAGTTTCTGGAAGTCCATTTTTGATAAAGAACCACTCGCCTGCTTTAGCAAAGTCAATATAAAACGCTGCCTGTAAAATTTGGGATATTTTTGATTGTTAATGACATCACCCCCACAATCTTCATGGTATCGTTGCCGAAAACATCCACTAATTTTTGAATCTTCCCCGTATTTTATTCCCTTTTGCCCCTTTTTCTAAAACCAAACTTACTAAAATTATATCTTTTTGATTGTTAAATAAAAAGAAAACCTATTTTGCATCTCATTTCGTGTATTTAGTGGGCAGATACTTGGTTTATTTGCTCTTAAAAACCATCACCAGCAATCCAGAAATGGCCAGCAACGTTCCGAAATAGATCACCCCTTTGAACCCAAAAGATTCCGAGACCGCTCCTCCAAGAATCGGGCCCAATCCCAGGCAAATTCCCGTTAAAGAGTTCATGAGGCCCACCGAGGCGGCCTTTTCTTCGTTTCGCTTGGTGAGATGCCCCAAACCTCCCACGATTACAAAGGAATAGGAAAAGGCCAGGCAGACCTGAAGGGGAATTACCCACAAAAAGTTGGGCGCCAGGGAAAAGGAAAAGAAAACCGCGCAGGAAAGCAGGAGTCCCCACTTCACTAACTTTATCTCGTCAAAAGGGTCCAGCCGACGCATAAGCACCGCCTGGGTCCCGGTATTGATAAAATAGAGGATCCCTATCCAGAGTTTGCTCGCCCCCAAGTCCACCAGGTAGAGAGGAAAGATGATCCACATGGAAAAAGCCCCTAAATTCCTTAAAAACAACGAGGTGTAAATTGGGAAGTTCTTCATAAAAAGTCGGACGGGAAACAGGGGGGAAGATCTTGGCTCAAAATCCATTTCCGGCAGATTCCGAATGAACGCAATAGACGTCAAATAGAAAAGTCCGCTCAACAAGAAAACCACCCGGAAGGGCATCAAAGGATTCAGAGGGAAAAAGGACTCCCCTATCTGGGCGATGCAGCCAGCCAGGAGTCCGCCCACGGCCCATCCCATGGAACCGTAAGAGCTGAGATTCCCCATCTTCCCCCCGCTTTCGTGGACATAGGCGATGAGAGGGCCGGTGAAGATCCCCAAGGAAAAGCCCACCAACCCACGTACCACCAGAAGAAGAAGTGGGGTTTCCACCATGGCTTGTAGAAAGAAGAAGACAGCAGAACATAAAAGCCCCACCAGGATGAAACCTTTCCTGCCCTTGGCGTCGGAAATCCTGCTGAAATAGTAAGAAGAGAAAAATATGGAAAAGCCGTAGGCCGACCCCACTAGCCCGATCTCCACCATGCTCCCTCCCAATGCCAGGGCATAGTTGGGAATGAACAAGGCGGACATCATGATGGAAACGTTGGAGAGGAAGTAAACGAGTTTGGGCTTCATGGAGGCTGTGGGAAAAAGTAGGCGTTTTTTACCAAAATGAGGAAAGGGAGTGTGCCGGGACATACTCCTGGAGAGTGGGAAAGGCGAATAAGCGCTAAGTTTGTAATTATACCATTGAGCAATCCTGTTTATCTCGTTAATCCGCTCAATAAAACTTTAACTGGTAACTAATTGTATTTAATATTTTTTTTGGAAAAGGCAAAGTGCAGGGCACCGGAATTTGGTTCACTTTGAGAGCCTTACCGTTTATAATGGATGTAGTCCAATTTGCCTGAGACTCACACATAAAACCCTCTCTAACCTCAACTCGAAAGGAATATCCCGTGAGGAAAAAAATAACTTCTTTTTTGTCTTTGCCCGTCATTTTTCTCATAAGTTTTCTATCCATCCCTTCTCCGGCAACTGCCATCATCCAGGGCCAGGCTTTTCTAACCCAAAAAAAATCATTCCTCGACTATGTGGGCCGTAATGAAAAAAATATGCGCAACGGCTCTCCCGACGCCCAGTTTCGCTTCCACATCATAGCTCCGGGAAGAACCATCACCTCCCTGAAAATCCAAAATCCGGAAGGTGGGAAGTCGCTTTGGGATACCATTCCAGGGAACGAAGTTTGGATGGTGGCCGTTTTGAAAAAAAACAAACTCCTCAATAAGCCGGACGGGCAGTTGGAAGTTACTCTTGCTCAGGGAGAAGAGGTTTTTGATTTGTACGTCCAGGACAATAATTCCATTGTAGTGGGCAAGACCAACTATAAGGTTACCCTGTCTTTCAAGGACGGCTCCCAAATAGAAATACCAATTGCTCTCAAAAAGCCGACCAAAGTGGAACTCGTCCAGGTAGGTGCACAGAAAGGGGCGGAACCAGCCAAAACATTAGAGCCGCCAGTTCCTACGTCCCAACCAAGCGAGGAGAAAACCGTCAAACCGGAATCCGCGCCCAAATCTCCTCCGCCCACCGGCATCTCCGCAGGTGGAGCCGCCGGCACTGCTTCCGGCCCTTTTGCAGATAAAATCAACGCAGTCCTCGCGGCATTTCATCAGAATAATGAATTTGAATTTGAACAAAATAGCATTACAGGTACATCCCGTCTGAAAATGGTGGTCTCCCTGGAGATCCAGGATGACGGCCAGCTAGTCTATAAGGAAAACAGTTGGTTTCTTCCTAAAACAAAAACCAGTGTGGAATTTCCCATCGAACATAAGTTTTCCTTGAAAAATATGGCCATGCACACGGCCTCCTTCTCCTTGAACAAGTATACCGGCAATCAACAGCTTAGCCTCTACTGCAACGCGGGTGAAAAAGGGCCGATGATGCAGTGTGTCACCACTGAGGAAAGATCTTTTGATAAGTTGAAAACCAGGACAACCACCTACGCAACTTTGAAAATCCGGGAGAAAGACAATGCCGAAAAATTCCAGACTCTGTTGGTTGACTTGATTGAGGCTTTCCAGACCTCCACCGACATGCCGGAAATAGCAGCCATGCCGGAGGAGGGAACCCCTGTGGCGGAGGTAAGTGTGGAAAAAGAGGGTAAGTATCGTGGAGAGAAAGCTTTCATCGACACAGCCGGTAAATTCATTATCCAGCCCGGAACAAAGGTGAATAATGAGGGTTTCAAAAATGGGTTCGCAAAAATCAAAGTGGATAAAAAATGGCAATATGTCCACAGATCCGGAAAGATCCTGGAAACGGATTTCGAAGCCCATGGACACTTTAGCGAGGGTCTTGCCGTAGCAAAAAAGGGAAGTAAGTTTGGATACATCGATTCCACAGGAAAAGAGATGATCAAACCTATCTTTATAAAAGCCGGCCCTTTCAGTGATGGGCTTGCCGCAGTGAGGCGGGATTCCCACGACGATAAATACGAGTACATCGATATGAGAGGCAAAAGAGTCCTGAAGCCCGCTTATTATAAGGCAGGAACGTTCTCGGATTGCTGCGCCTGGGTGCAGTTAAAAAGTGACGGAAAACGTGGAGTCATCGATAAAAAAGGCAACTTGCTGGTGGAACCCAAGTTCTCTTTTGTGGATAAGTTCAAAAACGGTTTAGCTAAGGTACAGTATTATGATAAAGAAAAAAAAGAGACCTTCAGCAACATTGTGGATACCTCCGGAAATTTGTTGCTGAAGACCCCCTTCGATTGGGCGGAGCCGGATATAGAGAAAGGTGTTGTGAGATTCGGACTGGACAAAAAGGTGGGTCTGATGGACCTCACAGGAAAGGTGATTGTGGAGCCGCAATACAGGCACATAGATCCTTTTTATGAAGGTGTGTCTAAATTTCGCAAGGAAAAGGATGGGAAGTGGGGTCTCATTGACAAAACAGGTAAGGTGTTAGTGGAGCCAAAATATAGCACAATGAGCCAATTCAGCGAAGGTCTCGCCGCTGTGAAAGAAGAAAAAAGCGGGAAGTGGGGATATATGGACAAAACAGGAGCTTTCGTCATAAAACCGAAATATATTCAGGCGGGCGCTTTCAGCGAGGGCCTAGCGGATGTGGCTGAGAACACAGGAAAGAACTCATACGGTGGCGGAGACTATGGTTACATCGATAAGACCGGAAAAATGGTGATCCAGGCCCAGTTTGAAAATTGGGGCAATCGCTATAATCCAGGCGATTCCTTCAAGCATGGAATGGCCAGAATCCGAAAGCAGGTCACGTTTACAGGCAAAGAGGGTAAGGAGAAAAGAAAAATCGTATACGGTTATATTGATAAAACCGGGAAAGTAATTGTGGAGCCAAAATTACAAGGGGCGGATCCTTTTCGGTAAATGTAGGTTGGCGGTTAGTATAAGAAAAACGAAGTAGGCATCTTTCAAAAACTTCATGACTCAAACTAAAAAGGAGGTTGGAGATTATGAAAAAAATAATTTTTCTTGGCATAATCGTAGGGTTAGCTTATTACGGCTATGATAATTATTTTGGGCCTACGGCAACAACCTACAGAACCGCTTACACGGTTTATGAAACCTTTGCCGACTTGATGCTTAAAGAAGAATGGGGCCAGGCCGAATCTTACGTCATTGCGAAATCCCAAGCTGACAAACTACGTAAGAAAGGAATAAAAAGGTCCGCAAAAAAAATGCAAAGAAAGGGAAGCATCGCCCTCAGTATTCAAAAACCTGCCATTTATTATGTAAATCGGACAGTGCCGTCCCAGAACATCTCCGCAGATGGAAAAGAAGTAACCTTCAGAGTTATCCAGCACTCCCGAACCGGGCCTAGCGGACAAAGAAGGGTCAGCGTCAAACCAGACCTTTGGGAGAGTCGACAGGATGTCTTGGTGGTCAACACGGATGAAGGTTGGGCAGTGAGCGAACTTGAGGAAGACAAAGAAGTAATCGAAGCAGGAGGAGACATACCCGCCAAGCCGGACAATGCGGTTAAGAAGTTTTTCAATTAGGCCTTTCAACCCTTGAACTCTTGAACCTTAGAACCTTAGCAGTTAGAAAAACCATCACTATCCAGCCTCCACCACCTCGATCATTAGCTTTATCTCCGTAAGATTTTTTGGAGAACCCTGAAAAAGGATTTTTTTCGTACCCTTTTCCCATTTGTATTCCTTGGTTTTAGAAACACCAATCCGATTGTAAACCTTATCGGTATCCACCTCTTCGTCGGAATAAACAAGCCACCTGGTTTGAAGACCGCTTTTTTTTACCAAGACGCTAAAAACATCTGCGGCTTCCACGACGTTCCATATGGCGGATTTGTTTTCGTCCATGTCCTTGGGAACAGTTACCTTTGGCCCGAACAGCTTCTTGTTTTCCAAAAACTGGTTCCAATCAATCCCAATGGTAAAGTTTCCCACGACTCTTTCCTTTTTAGTAAAGGCCTGGATTTCCAGTTTTTGCAACCATCTGTTTCGGATAACCCCTTTATTCACCACTTCGGAAACGGGTTTTTTTAGCGCTATTTTTTCAAAGATGTATATAATTTGAAAAGCTATTAAGCGTTGTCTGGATATTTTTTTTCCGTTGCTTGTTTTGGAAAAGAGCATAAGGTAAGGAACCAACCGTAATTAATTTGGGGTTTTCGCATCTCATTTTCAGGCCATCTTTGACCGATCCTTAATCGCGAAATCCTCGAAAGAGCGGTGCTATTACTGCGGTTTCGCTCAATCGGATCGGCCAAACCTGGACTAAACCTGAGCGCGAAATTCTCAAAGTTAATTACGGTTGGCCCCTAAGAGAAAAGATTAAAAGAAAAGTCAAAAATATAGGCCCACGAAACACACGAATCACACGAAAGAAATTCAAAATTCAAAAGATTTAAGAAATGGGGAAAGAGCTAACATAGTGTAGGCTTATAGCCATGACTTTTAAATGTTTGGCCTGTTCAGGTTTTTTTTCGTGTGTTTCGTGTATTTCGTGGGTTAGGTTTTGGTTTTAGTTGTTTTTTTAAATTTCAAAAATCTTTGGTTAGCTTTAAACCACGTTACGGACGACTCAAATAGACAAAAAAATTCTATTATTTTAACCCTCACCTGTTAGAGAAGTAAAATTTTAACCAGGCGCAGAGAACGCAGAGAGAAACTTTTTGTTGTTCCTCTGCTTACTCCCTACTCCTTACTACTGACTCTTTTCTCGATTTGGTCTCAGATTATTTACTAATAATTATGGCGCTTATTTCGTTTAAAACATCTTTTAATGAAGGCATACAGGTTGACTGAACTATTTTACCGGGAATGTGTTTATGGTGAGGGTGGGAGGTAATTACTAAATGATGGGGAGCGTTATCATATCGGAAAAGCATTTGGTTCTGCTTTTCCATATAATGCAACCGATATTTATCAACAAAAATGGAGCTATTGACTTCTCTGGCAAAAATGGAGATTTCCAGTATTGAAGAATCAATAAACAGGAGCCGCCCCTTGAGATAAACGGTTTCTCCACGAGGGCCAAAATGTTTTTGAATATCAGAGGAAAGGACGATGGAAGATAATGCGATGGTTTTTTCGAGATTTTCGACGAATCTATTGATCACTGGATTGCAGTGTGGATGGCGGACTTGGTTTTTTGCCATTCCGCAAGAAGGTTAGCGAAGGCATACCAGTCGAAGTAGTCAGGCTCATCTCCCAATTGCCCTTTTTCAAACTTTTTCAGGAAGGCCCTGGTAGAGATTTTATACTTTACTTCAAACTCCTTGATGGTTTTCCTGTAAAAAAGGATGGCATTGGAGCAGAGACTGTATTCACGTTTGAGGGAAGTTTCGATTTCTTTAGTAATTTGCATAGGGTATTTATAGTTTAGAGTGAGCTACAAAGTCAAGACTTAAAGTTAGAACTTTCACATGAGTTTTCCCGTATTTGACTTGAAAACATACTAAGAAAAGGTTTGATCTTTGTCAAGGTGTAGGTATTCGGCTCCAGGTAGAAACGTCTTCTAACCTCCATATAAAAAAACGGCTCATTTAAAGACCCTGAAAGGGTCTTGGAAGTTCAGTAGACCTTTGCCTTTTCTTGTCACTCGTTACTCGTCACTTGCTCTCCAATAATTGTCGTGTCTCCTCAAAACGATCTTTTTCGCGGTAACAACCGGTTTTTTGCATGAGGTCTTCGGCACGGCGGAGATAATGGGCTGCTTTTTCGGCTTCTTTCTTGCCGTGCCACGCTTGGGCTAGGATTATGAGGGCAGCTATTTCCCTTCTTTTATTGATCTTTTCCTCCGTCTCCGTGGAAAGGTAGGGTTCGGCCAGGCGGATGGTGCCGTCCCAGTCCCCTTCCGCCAACAGGAGAAAGTCGTTCTCCTCCGCCGGGAGTCCCAGTTTTGCTTTTAACTCCAGCCGTTTTTTCTCCCAGGCACGGGCCTCTCCGAGCTTACCTCTTTTCAGGGAAAGGAGGAGGAAGCATGAATAAATGGGGGGGAGAAATTTCGGGACGCCGGAGGTCTCGGCCTCCTTCAGGGCCTTTTGTAGGAGCCCTTCCCCCGCCTGGATGTTTCCGGCGCGGATATGGGCTTCTGCCAGAGAATATTTATATACAGTGGTGTTGTTCTTAACGATTGAAGCTTTTATCGCTTTTTCGTAAAAGGGGATTGCCTCCGCGTACTTCCCAGTATTGAGTTTTGCTAAACCAGAAGCGTGTAGAAAACTATCATTTTTCCCGGCCTCCGAAAACTCTTCTCCAAGTTCATTAAGGATGGGTTCACATTCCCTGACCCTTCCCAGGATTGCGAGGATTTGAGCCCGGATGGTGCCATTAATTATTATTTGCTCCGTCATTCCCGTTTCCCGTGAGCTTTCGTACTGTTTTTGGGTATATTCAACACCGACTTTTACGAAATGGGAAATCATCATATTTCCCCCCTAAATTTTCCTTGCAGGCTTCCTTGCCTCATATAACTTCCTATTTTTTTTG
>JAJDAS010000504.1 GCA_029261755.1 Nitrospinia bacterium | reverse complement strand
TTGCGATTGGGGATTCTCCCTGATCCTCCACTTTCACATCTCCACTATCAATAAACTTCACGCCCAAAAACATTTTATCCGCAGATGCCTGAATGCTACATATGGAACAGGTTATGGATGGAATCAAAGCTCTATTGGGCAGAACCGTGGAGCTTTTAAGTTTCTGGCCTACTTGAAAAGCATTTGAAGGATGAACCGCAAAAAGCGCTCCATCGGAGGAAAGATTCAAAATAGCGCCGCTAAGCTCACTGGAGTTCATACCCAATTGAACCTTCGCGGGAATGAGTACCTGAATACGTTCGCTCTTTCTCAAATTGAAGCTGTCTATTTTTTTCGGATAGTCAAAAGCAAAAAGCCTCTGCTTTGTATGAATCCTGAGGAGGGGGAGTTTGAAGCCATAAGCCGTTCCGGAAGACAAAAAACGGACGGTAAACTGGGTGTTGTAGCTGAAGGGGACAGGCTTACCGTTTTCCATAGGAATGTCCGCTAAAAGGTATTCATTGAGTTTTAAACCTCTTAGGACAGATCTACATTTTTTATTTTCGATTTCTATTTGTATTGGGTCACCAATGGGGAATTTCGATTCAAAAGAGGCTTCTTCAGTGCCAAGACCTTTTTTTATGAAAGTACTAACATTATAGTCCATAAACCATCTCCTTGATTTATCAAAAGGGTTAACCTATCAGAAATCAGCCTTGCTATTGCCTGACTTTGCATCATTTGAAATTTTTTAAATGAGTCAAAGAGATGGCGGTAGAAGAGGATTTTCCGTCGATCCTTCCCTGTGTTTCCTGAAAAAAATCCTTAAGCACCTGTTTTTTAAGATATTTTTGCAACTGCACCAGGTTCTGGCATGAAAGGTGCTATATATTATTTTGTCAAAAAAAGGTAAACATTTCAATCTCAGGTAATAGCTATGTCCTATCAAAATTATGTTGAATGGGAAGAAAATGCCGGTGCCGGTGATTTATACACGGGAGATGATCATCCCACTGTAGTAAAGTTAGAGAACTTAAATGGCGAGATGGAGGAGTATAAAGTTCAAATTTATAGCGATGGGTATTGTAACTTCTATTATGGAGTTGATTGCGATGGAGTTGGGTTGTATTTCGAAAAAGGTGTTTGGGTTCCTTATAAGGACATTGAGTATCCCGCTTTTCCCAATTTTGTAGAAACATTAAAAACAAACCTCAGCCACAAGTAACTAATTTCTATTGCTATTGAAAAAAGATCACTCCCCCAAATACTATGCCAGAGTGAGCCCAATGGCGCTGCTTTCCTCGTTCCCTCCGCTTCTATAAGATAAAAGAAACACCGATATAATACGGCGTATCCAAACCCATTGTATGCTCCACATTACCCACCACCTGAACTTTTTTGTTTTGTTCCGTTACAGGGAGTTTGAGTAAAACTCTGGAACCAATGTTCATCACGGTTGGGCTTTCGAAGAGGATTCCTTCCAAACTGATGTTTTGCGCCTTGGCAGAAAAATATTGGTGTGATTTTGAGGAAGGAAAGACGCCAATATTCTCGGTAAAGTTTTTGCGTTCAAATTTCCTTCTTTCGAGGGTGTATAAAGTAATATTGTTTTTCTTATTTTCTTTTGCCTGGTAAAGGGCTTTGTCGGCACACTGTACAATGCCTTCCATACTCACGGAATCCATGGGATAAGAAGCCACTCCACCACTGATGGTCAACTTGAAAGAATGGCCCTGGTATTCCAGTTTTAACTCCTCCACCTTTTTGCGGATACGTTCTGCAATAATTCTGGCCTCATTTTTTGCAGTCTGAGGCAGGATCAGAATTATTTCTTCCCCGCCGTAACGAGCGGCGAGGTCTTCGCCTCTCTTTTGTTCAATTATTTCTTTAGCCACGCTTTTCAGCGCCATATCCCCAGCCGGGTGTCCCAAAGTATCGTTTAACAGCTTAAAATTATCCAGATCCAGAAATATCAAAGAAAACTGGCTGTCATGCCGTTTAGCGCGTTTAAGTTCTTTGGATAAAGCTTTCTCAAAAAAACCTCGGTTGTATAGACCTGTCAGACCATCATAAGTGGACAGTTTGATTGCGCCCTCAAAAGTATCCACTTCGACAATTTTTGGGGTTTGGAATTTTTTCTTGATGGAACTGAAGTAATCGCAGGTTGCCGTAGCCAAACTGACCTGCCTCTCCAGGTTTGCTTCCACATCTTTTTGGTGCCCAATAATTTGCCGCCATTTTTCCTTCGCTTCAATGGGGTCGAACTCCAGGTGAGTCAACACAAATAAAAGGACCTGGTAAACAGAGTCCCCTTCTCGCTTAGCTAATTGATCAATTTTCCTTAAAAGGGCGGCTTCGCCATCACCGTCATTATTAAGGTATTGAATGATAGTCGCTTTGATTTTTTCCATTGACGGTGCAAAGGTTTGGAGGCTTGTCATGAAACGTCCCCGTTGGAAGGGTGTCGTGGAGGATCTATAAAGGCATACGTGTTCTCGGCCAAACTATTCATTTCACCAACTGGTCGGCATTTGGTATTTGGAGTATGTTACAAATATTCTTAAAGTCCACTGGTTTGGGGATTATGTGGTAATACTCGAATTTTATAGGGAAATTTTCCGGCAGCAGTGCGGACATCATGATCAGTTTTGGCAAAGGAGAAAATTCTTTAACCTGCTCAAATAGTTGAGGACCGCTCATTTCGGGCATTCTGTGATCGGATAAAATAATGTCATAATTTTTCTTTTTGCATTTTTCTAAAGCTTCTTTTCCATTTTCCGCTAGTTCCACGCAATAATTTCTTCGGCTCAGATATCTTTGGAGAGAGTCCCTTACAGATTCTTCATCATCCACGACGAGAATGTTTTCCATGTCTCCTCCTTTTTGGCTTTTAATAGGTTATTAGTTTTTTGAGATCTTCTTTGCAAGACGCCTGCTAAGTGAGCAGGCTATGAATCAACTGCAATTTTATGATGTTAATGCAAATGCTAGGCCAGACAGTGGCCAGGAGCTTAAGGTGTTGATTTTAAAGGACTTTTATCTTGAGGCGGGGGAATGGGAAAGAAGGGAAATATCGCAAAATGCAATACTGATAGCCTATAAAGTTCTATTTTTCAACAGGTTATGTGGTTAATTTAAAAAGCCATAATCTATTGCATTTTGCATTTAATAATGCAAAGTTTTTTCTTCGACATTCGAAATTCCGTTGTAACTACTCAGGCCGAGGCAAAGGCTGAGGCTAAGGAAGGAAGCAAAAAGACTTAAAAAAGGCAAAACTCTCTCAAAAAATGGATGCTTTATAGGCGCTACCAATCCTTGGTGATATTCTCGGAGAAGACGATTTTAGATCTCCAGATTTCTTTAAGAAGGACAATATCCTCTTTTTGAACCCGGGCCATAATCTTTTCGATTTCGGTTGCCGTCATATCTTTATATTGAGAATCGAAGGTAATCAAGGACTCCGTGGTTCCTCCCACGGAACCCACTACCTCCAGGCTTGCAAGGTGTTTTTCCACAAATTTCAAATTTTCTTCCGGCTCGGAAACCGTATTGGTATGGGTTCCCGGAGCGGTCTCCTCGGTAAGCATGTCGTCCGCCGTCAATCGTTCGCTAAATGGGGGCACTCTTTGTGTCTCCACGAGACACATCTCCAGGTTGTGCTTCGCTGCCTTGTTTCCCGGGTCGAGTTTTAACGCTTCTATATAGACCTGCATGGCCCTGGTGTAGTCACCCTGCTTGAAATAGGTATTTCCCACATTAAAAAGAACCCTCCCTTTGGTTTTGACTGTGGTCTTCCGATAGGCTTCATGAAAATGTCCCAAGGCAGAGTCATAGGTTCCCCTTTTATAATAGACACATCCCAGGTTGAAGTTGACTACTTGTGACGTCGGATCACCTGCGTGGGCCTTCAAGTAGACTTCAGTAGCGGCATCGTATTTACCCTTGGCGTACAGGGCATTTCCCTCTTGTACCAGTTTTGCAATGTCGCCTTTGAATCCCTTGGCTCGTTTTTTCGTTTCGTGCCTCTTTCCCTCGGATACGAGATCGTAAATGTCCCCGGCAAAATATTTGGTTTTGGATCTAAGAGTAGCCTTTTCCGATCCTGCTTTTTGAAGCGTTTCGGTAGGTTCCGAAAAAACGGGAAAAGTGGAGAAGGCAAAAAATCCCAGGAAAGCTAAGATGATTGCAGTCTGTTTTTTCATAATTTTCACCTTCTAAAAACCTTTTAAAAGCAAAGACCTGGAACCACGAATTTCACTAATTTCACGAATAAGCATTTATGAATTAGTGTAATTCGTGAAATTCGTGGTTAAAAAAACTTTTGTTCTCTTTTTTTGTGGTTAAAAAACTTGCCAGCAAAGAGAAACAGAAATCCTATCAATAAAAAAACTTGAAAATAGTCCTGGTACCGATAAACCGTTTTTGCCTCCAACAGGGCTTTTTTCATATTGTCCAGTTCCCCCACAAATTGTTTTGTGCTTGAAGGGTTCAGAGGGTAATATTTTCCACCGTAACGCTCGGAGATGGTTTCCAGTGCCTCCTTGCTCAAAACCGACTGAACCAGCAGGCCATTGGAATCCTTTTTCCACTCCACCTTTCCCTCTCGCATTCTCACCGGAACAGGGCCTCCTTTTTGGGTGCCCACACCAAAGGAGAAGACACGGGTTCCCGACATTTTATGGTTCAGTGTCATGGTGTGTTCCAGGTCGGTTTCATCTTCACCATCGGAAATTACCAGGATTACGCGGTCTTTTTTGGAACCCTTTTCCAGGAAGGGTATGGAGGCGGAAAGAGAGGAATGGATGTTTGTGCCGGTTTGCACAAAAATGGAAGGATCAACCAGCTCCAGATAGCTTTCCAAAGCACCATAATCGGTGGTAAAAGGGATGATACGGAGAGGTGTGTTGGAAAAAAGGACCAACCCCACCCTGTCGCCCTCAAGTTGAGAGAGCAGCTCCTTGACCCCCTCTTTAGCCCGCTGGAATCTATCCGGCACCTCGTCTTTCACCTTCATGCTTAGGGAGGCATCCAACATGATTAATATATCCAGCCCTTTACGTTCCATAGGCTCCTGCCCTTGTCCGAATTGGGGCCGAGCCAGGGCAAGGATGAGAAATGCCAGTCCCGCAAAAAACAGGACCGTTTGGATTGTTTCCAGACTCTTATGCGGTCTCTGGACTAAAGAATGAAAGTGGCTCTGTGAGACTAGTTGTCCCAGGGCCAGGGCCTTATTTCGCATGGCTGCTTGAAAGACCAGCAACAGGCCCGGGAGCAAGATGAGTAAGAACAACCATGCCGGGGCGTAAAATCGCATAATTTCCGGATTAATTTCTTCCATGGCAAAAAACCTTTCGTGAGCGTTCAAGGTTCATAGTTCACGGTTCACGGTAAAAAACGTTAAAAATTTAAATCTTAAGGTTTTGTGAAGAGCACAAGCGGAGCAACCTAACTCCCTCCTGCGAACTTTGTTTTCCTAACCCTGAACCTTGAACCCGGAACTGTGAACGGGTACTTCTTTTTTAAGGTAAACTCCTGTACCTGGTATTGAGCAGCACAAATCTGCCTACCAGCATTAAGAGTGCAAACAATAGAAAGTAGGGGAACAACTCTCTATGGCTTGGAAGGCCCTTTTCCTCAATGCTGGTTTTTTCGATTCGTTCTATTTCGCTATAAACGGAGTACAGATAGTCGGCTGTTGGAATCACGAAATGTTTTCCACCCGTAAATAACGCTATTTTGGGAAGAAGGTTTGCGTCCTGCTCGTTTTGCTGCAAGGCCAGGCTGTTTTGCGCGAAGGAACCCATTTCGATGGGATACAGTTTGATCCCATAATGTCTTGCAAAGTATGCCCCCTGGGCAGGCTCGATATCCCCGGCATTGTTTAAACCATCCGTTAGCATGAGGATGGCCCTGCTCTTTCGCTCGCTTTCCTTCAGCATAGTGACAGCCGATGTGATGGCGTTACCCACCGTGGTGCCATCGGTAATCAAGTCGAAGTTAAGCCCCATGAGAAGTTTGTCCAACAGTCTGTAGTCATTGGTCAGGGGGCTCACCACAACGCTCCTTCCGGCAAAGGCGACAATTCCTATACGGTCGTCTTTTCTGTTGGAGACAAAATTTCTTGCCACCTTCTTAACCTTGCTCAAACGATCTTCCGTGTCCTGGTACCTTTCGTTCTCTTTTTGGTCTGCAGGCCTTAGTTCTTTTGGCAGGACGTCCAGGCTCTTCATGCTTCCGGACACATCAATGACCAGCACCATATCAATTCCCTCGGCGGGTATGTTTTTCCCTGCCATGATCATTTGGGGTCTCGCCATGGTGATGACCAGTAAAATCAAAATCGGGTAAATAAGTGCATTCAACAATTTCTGGATTTTCAAAGATTTTGGTGCTTGGGATGAGGGCATGATACCGGCCATGGAGAACCGGACGTAACGATCCTTTCCCTTTCCCCTGGATAAAAAAGGAAGGAGAGGTATCACGAGCAGCAAGAATAAAAAGTAGACAGAGTCAAATTTCACGGCGCGTTCCTGATAAGGTTTCCGGTTCTTTCCATGGCTGTTTTGGCCTGATCCTGTGATGGAACAAAGGGGCTGAACTTCACCAGGTCCAGATCAAAAAAGAGTTCTTTCATTTTGGCATGGTTGCCATTCCAGCAGTTTAGTTTTTGAAAATCGGCCAGAATTTCCGAGGAAGTTTTTGTTACGGCAGAGACACGAAAATGATGTTCCACAAAGATGCGGATGATTTCCGACAGGCGGAAGTAGAGAAGCCTCTTCTCCATCTCTTCAATAGGCAATCCATCCAAAGTTTCCAGCGCCTTTTGCCTCGGAGAAAGGGAAGGAACTGCAGTCCGGCCCGACAGTTTCCTTAATTTTTTAACCAGAAAAAATAAAAGCGCACCTCCCAGGAGAACTCCCAGGAAAGCATAGGTCAGGAAAAGTATGGGCAGCTTTTTCTCCGGTTCCAAAGGCGCATAGATATCCACCAACTGGGCGTTTTCTTCCTTAATGATTTTTTTTACGACAAGTTTATGCCCTTTTACCGTTATCGTCTTCCCCTTGCCCATACTGTCCTTGGCAAAGATTTTTAAGGTTGGCAAAACCCCTTTTCCCAATACATTGTAAGTGGTGACAATATAGCTGAGTTTAGTGCGAGCTAAGGTTTCACTTAGCGGGCCCTCCGCTACTTCCATTTTGGTAATTTCAAAGGGAGCAATATTGTAGACCGCGTCCGGGTAATACAAAGAGATATCCTTATCCGCGTCGATGGTGATGTCCAGCCGGATGGGATCGCCCAAGTGAATTGTTTTGGGTTTTATGGAACTCTCCACCTTCAGGCTGTTCCAATCGACGGCAAGAGCTTGCAAAGGAAGGAAAAACAAGGTTAGAAGCAGGAATAAAAAACCCAAGTATTTGGGTTTTATCCCTGTAAAAACGTTTGGGTTTTGTTGTTGAATTAATTGCATTGTCTGATACCGCTAAAAAGTTTGTTCGGAAAAATATCGTAACCGCTCACAGGCCCGGAGGGCCGAAAGCGTATAGCCGGGGGCAAGGCACCCGGAAATTAGAGAGAGACCAATAAGCCCTGAAAGGGCGAAAGAAAATCCCTTTTTTTGTCAAATTCAAGTGGCCGAAATACGTCTGTTCTTTCGCCCCGTAGGGGCTTTAATTATTTATAATTGCTAGTTCCGGGGGCGGTACCCCCGGCTATATGCTTTCGGCCCTTTGGGCCTAAAAACCCTGCCGCAAACAGTTATAAAATATTCTTCTCTCCACCAGTAAAACACATTGTTTTCCCAATCAAAAATCAGCAATCAAAAATCTAAAATCGCCTTCTTCCTCCCCGAATATTCGCCCTGCGATAAAAAAGTTCTTTCACCGGCCGAACAACAGGTTTGTCGGTAGAGGTTAGGATATGGTCCAGACCTAATGATTTGAACCTTTCCTCTCTTTCTTTCTTGAGTTTCATGGCGGTTACTTTATAGTTTTTTCTGAAGTTGGGATCAGAAGAATCTACGGTAACTACTTCTCCTGTTTCCTGGTCCATCATTTCCACCAGCCCCACCTTTGGCATTTCCCATTCCAGCGGATCATTCACATGAACCGGTATCAAATCGTAACGAACTTGGGCTACCTTCAGCATGGTAGAGTAGTCTTCGCTCATGAAATCAGAAATCAGGAAAACCACTGTCCCTTTTCTGGCCACATTATTCAGATGACGTAGAGCGCAATTAATGTCGGTTTTCCTGTTTTCCGTTTTCAAACTACAGAGGCTTTCCAAAATGTAATATAAGTGTTTTCTCCCGCATTTTGGCCTGGAAAACAGATTGACCTTGTCGGAAAATCCAATCAACCCCAACCTCATGTTCCTTTTAATAACGGACATCCCTATAAGAGCGGCAAGCTCCACCACTGTGTCCAGTTTATTTTTCTCACGGCTGCCGTAACCCATAGATCCGCTCATATCCACGAGGAGAAATACCATGAGGTCACGCTCTTCCCTGAACTTTCGCACATGGGTAGTCCCAAGGCGGGCGGTGACCTTCCAGTCGATCTCGCGGACATCATCCTCTTGGGGATCATACTCCCTGATCTCCAGAAAATCGGTTCCCCTTCCTTTATGGATGCTGAAATAGTCGCCCGCAAAGAGGTTGTCCACAATCCTCCGAGTGGAAATCTTCAACAATTGTATCTGCTTTAGGATTTCTATAGAGATCATGGCACCTCAATTTTTTCAAGAATTTTTTCTATAACAGCATCCTGGTTGATTCCCTCGGCTTCCGCTTCATAGGAGAGGATGAGCCGGTGCCGCATAACGTCTCTTGACATGGTCTTGATATCTTCCGGGATCACATATCCTCGGCCCTGGAGAAAAGCGAAGGCTCTCGCTGCCTTATTCAGGAAAACAGATCCACGTGGGGAAACACCGTGCTCGATATGCTTGGTAAGATCCGGCAGACCTGCCTCTTCCGGCTTCCTGGTGGCAAAAACGATTTTCAGGATGTAATCTTCCAGGCGTTCCTCTATGTGAATTTCATCTATCACCTTACTCGCTTTTTCCACCTCTTCGGGTTGGAAGACCTTTCCCAACTCAAGGGGTTTGTCCACCGCCATGCGCCTTACAATCTCTCTTTCCTCATCAAAACTGGGATAAGTGATGCTGATCTTCATCATAAAGCGGTCCAGTTGGGCCTCCGGGAGAGAATAGGTGCCGTCCATTTCGATGGGGTTCATGGTGGCAAGAACCAGGAAAGGGTGGGCTAAACAGTGGGTCTCGTCTCCCAAGGTCACTTGCCGTTCCTGCATGGCCTGCAACAAGGCGCTTTGGACCTTGGCGGGGGAGCGATTGATTTCATCGGCCAGGACAATATTCCCAAAGATGGGGCCTTTTTTCGCGGTGAACTCATTGGTTTTTTGATTGTAGGTAATGGAGCCGATAAGGTCCGCCGGGAGCAGGTCGGGTGTAAATTGGATTCGGCTAAAATCCAGATGCATGACGTCGGACAGTGTCTTCACACACAAGGTCTTTGCCAAGCCCGGGACGCCTTCCAGCAAGATATGCTCGTGGGAAATCAGGCCGATGAGGAGGCGGTCGATCATGTACTCCTGCCCCACAATCACCTTCCCCACCTCTTTTTTAACTCTTTCAAAAAATACGGCTTCCTCCTTTGCCAGCTTATTAATTTCTTCAGCGTTATAGGTCATGGCTCTCCTTTCTATTTAGGTTGTCAATATTGTAACGGCTCAGCTTTATGGTTCCAAGGCTCTTTTTTAAAAGATTTAACATCGAACATCGAAAAAGGTAGTTTTTTTCAAATAAAATCCTACCTCCAATCTAAAATCTACAATCATCAATCTAAAATGAACTAACCAGGATCTACCTTTGGGAAATCCAAAGGCGTGTTCATAATTTGAGAAAAATAGTTGGTAAAAATATTCATGCTGATGTGGGCTATGATCTCGCTGATTTCAGCGCCATTGAAGCCGGCCTTGCGCAGGCGATTTAGTTGGTCATTCGGGGCACAGCCGCTCCCTTCCATCAGACTCCTGGCAAAATGCAGCACAGCGTTGGTGCGGCCATCCGGGGCTTCGCCATGGCGGCTGTCGGCCACATCGTCTTCACTTAAGCCAACGGATTTTCCTAAAGCTGTGTGCATGGACAAACAATACTGGTTCTTGTTGAACGCCGCCACCACCAGTGCGATCTTTTCCCGTAACTTTACATCCAAAACTCCCTCTGAAAGAGCTTCGCTAAAACGGAGGTGGGCTTTCAAGACCGATGGTGAAGTAACCATGGCTTTGATCAGATTCGGGACCATCCCCTGATTGCTCTGAACAGCATTCAATAGACCCTCCACTGTTTCACTTTTTTTCTTCAACTCGGTAATTTCTATTAGAGATAGTGTTTTTATAGGTTCATTCACTTCCGTACCTCCAGGATGCGTGATGCATAATTTCATGAAGAGTGGAGGCATGAATTGTACCTATGTGGGAGTTATATTGCCAAATCTCGCAACTCCATTTGTTTAAAATTCTGTTCCACCAAACATATCCACAAAAATTCCACCCTGAATATTGGGCAAAAATATATTTTTTTCTCAATTTTTCCGCCACATTTTCATCTATGGAGTGGTCATAATTGGTCATCACTCCTTCAAGGTTTTCTCTGAAATTATGGGGTTTGCATACCACTTGAACTGGTTTAAGCTCCTCAAAAGCGACTCGAATGTTTGTAAGGGCGCCAAACGTTTGATGGAGAGCATGAACTGTTTTTTCTTTCAAAAGGACACTAAGCACAAAGACCTCCTTTAAGGTTTTTCAAATTCGTTTGTTAAGTGTTACTAATATAAAACGCAAAAGCCATACCAGAAGGAATTATTAATGTAAACCCTTTAATTTCAACAAGTTAAGGGATTCTTTCACTCACCACACGGGCACGAAATGTCGTTATTGACGAAATATCGTTGACTGTGCACGAAAAATCGTATATCTTGGCACCATGAATCGTTCTTTAACAGTGAACCGTGAACCCTGAACGTAGCTGTTCACGGGGCATTGCTACCGAGCACAAGAAAGCTGCTATCCCATTCATAGGGTAGTAATGGAGTGGTGGAGTATCGGAGTATTGGAAAAATCCAAGGCCAACGAACGTCCGGTTTAACATGGTGGATGCCAAGGCGAATGACTCGATTGAATTGTAATACGGAAGCCCTGGTCCCATTACTCCATTACTCCATTACTCCAGCACTCCAGCACTTACCATGAATCTTGAATTCCTTCAATCAGTTGCCTTGTCCGTAGCCAACGAACGATCCGCCAAGGTGGTGCTTCGCAAAATTGTGGAAGGCCTGGCCAGTGAGCCTAATGTGGCCCTCGCGAGAATCTGGCTTACTGCCGCCGGAGATATTTGCCAAAACTGCTCCAGAGAGGAAGAGTGCCGGGTGAAAAATCGTTGCCTGCACCTGGTTGCCAGTGACGGCCATTCCATCCAGCCAGGCAAGGTAAGGTTGAACCGGCTGGATGGGAATTACCGCCGCTTTCCTCTGAGCACCCAGCAGGCATCCAGTATGGAGGCCACGGGGAAGGTGGGCTTTATTGGAGGAACGGGAAAGGCAGTGCTTCTAAACGATGTGGCCGAACATCCGAAATGGTTAAGGGACCCGGAATGGTCCAGGCGGGAAAAAATCACCAGCTTTGCGGGTCAGCCTCTGATGTTTCGGAGTGAAATTGTTGGGGTACTGGCAATCTTCAGTAGGGCAGTATTGTCTTCAAACCATTTAGCTACTTTACGGGCCTTCAGCGACAATGCCGCAGCCGCCATTGCAAATGCCAGGGCCTTCGAAGAAATCGAACAGCTTCACCAAAAGCTGGAGTTGGAGAATGAATACCTTCGGGGAGAGGTGCGGGAAGTCCATGCCTTTGGCGATATCGTGGGCCAAGGCTCAGCCCTGCAGAAAACTCTCCAACAGATTGAGTTGGTGGCGCCCACCGACACTTCCGTCCTCATTCTGGGTGAGTCCGGCGCAGGGAAAGAACTCATCGCTCTCGCGATCCACGAACGTAGTCGACGAAAAAACAGGTCCATGATCAAGGTGAACTGCGCCTCCATCCCAAAAGAGCTTTTTGAAAGCGAATTTTTCGGCCATGTGAAGGGCGCCTTCACCGGAGCCCTCAAGGACAGGACCGGAAGATTCCAACTAGCCGACGGCGGTACCTTATTTCTTGACGAGGTGGGCGACATTCCGGTGGAGCTTCAAAGCAAGTTACTGCGCGTGCTTCAGGAAGGCGAATTCGAGCGTATTGGAGAAGACAAAACACGTCGGGTGGATGTAAGGATTATCTCGGCCACCAACCGGGATTTGAAAAAAGAGGTGGAGGCGAAGCGTTTTCGGCGAGATCTTTATTTTCGCTTAAGCGTCTTCCCCGTGGAAGTAGCGCCTCTTCGGAACAGGGTGGAGGATATTCCCCTATTAGCCGAACATTTCCTGAAACAAGCTTGCAGACGACTGGGAATGCCTGCCCTTCCTCTTAAACAAAAGCACGTTCTGCAACTACAGGGATATAACTGGCCAGGGAACATTCGGGAACTACAAAATGTTCTGGAGAGGGCTGTGATCAAATCCGGCGGGGGCGCTCTCCAACTGGATCTGCCGGAGGTTGCCACGGAGGAGGCCGTTACCTGGATGCCAAAAGTGGAAACAGCAAACAACAACCACGAAATTCGCACTTATGAGCAATGGAAGGAAATGGAGAAGGCCAACATCCTTGCCGCGTTGCGGCAGACTCATTGGAAGGTTGCGGGACCCGGAGGGGCGGCGGAACTCCTTGGAACGAAACCCACCACCCTTGCCTCCAGAATAAAGGCGCTGGGGATTGAGAAGTAAAGACATTTTAGATTGATGATTGATGATTGATGATTGAAGGAATGTTTATTTAAAAAAACCTACCACCAATCTAAAATCTAAAATCACAAATCGAAAAAGTTCTTCTCAAGCTTCTTTTTTTATGCTATGTTTCTTTTGCCTGCGATA
>JAJDAS010000503.1 GCA_029261755.1 Nitrospinia bacterium | reverse complement strand
AATTTCCCAGTCGTCTAATGACGAAATATTCTCCATGAAAAAACCTCCCAAATTAAAATGATAATCATGGAGATTATTGTAGCAAGTTTCTGCTGTTTTTACAATATTCTTATTTTAGCGCTTATGGGGTGAAGCCCTGGGCTAAGGAACTTAAAATCATTTTAAGCTCTGAAGGAATGCAACAAAAGGAATTCTTTGTGCCACCTGTCCCCCCTCTGGCCGATCCCCATCTGCTTGGCAGAAGTGTTATCGGAGACTATCAACAGGTTCGAGGCTGGGCAGGGAGGGTGTTAAAGGGCTGGAGCATTCCCAATTTTTTCCAACTGGTTCGGAAGCCTGTTTTTTTGGGAGTGCAGGGACTGTGTCACTATTCTAAGTAAACCCCTTCCTATAGCTTTTAAAGCTGGAACGTGACAGGCACCTATTTGCCTGACAATGGTGAATGCCAACCTCAACTTATTGAGAAGTTGCGAACTGGGAATCTATGTCGTTAGAATAAAAAGCTTCTTCAATCTCAATCCGCCAAGGTGTCGCCGTGTGCAAATTAATCTCTAAATATCAGCTTGAAGCCAATAGCTGTAATAATTGATCAAGATAATGACCCGTTCGCACGGTAACCTTGCAGCGTGTAAAACAATTTTGTCGAGTGACATAACGACCCCAGTTTTCGGGCCGAATGCCGGCAACCTAAACCCTCGCTCATGCCGTTTTTTCTTATTCCATTCCCCAACATGCACATACTCCCACGTAAATATTTTAGTTACTCATTTTGGGCAAAAGTGGTACAATAATTGTTGCTATTATGCTATTAAAGAGATTTTCAAACTTCCCACTCCTTACTTTTAAATGCCATGGAACAAGAGCAAAAGGCCCAGTGGAAACAGCTTATGAAGTCAATGGACTTTTTTAAGCCATTCCAAGACGAAGAACTGGAAGATTTGCTTAAGATTTGTGCATTAAGAAAATACCAATTCAACGAATTCGTTGTTAAGGAGTCAAAGCCAGGTTATATCTTTTTTATCATTATGCGGGGGAGTGTGGATATCATTAAAGAAGATTCCAAAGGCTTAAGACGTAGGTTGGCATCTTTAAAAGCAGGGGATTGTTTCGGCGAGATGTCTTTTTTACTGAATGAGCCTCGCTCTGCAACAGTTTTAGCAGGAAAAGAATGTTTCCTTTTTGAGGTTGACCTAAAAGTTGAGGAACTTAAGTTGGAGACTCAAGTAAAAATATTCCGCCAATTTGCCATAACGCTCTCAAAAAGATTAAAGGTTTCCAATTTAAAGTAAGTGTGGCCCCAGACTTGGAAATTGAACCAATCTCCACCATATGATATCATTTTCAGGACTCTTCGTAACTACTTAGGTGGATAGACTGAAGGCGGAAGGTTATAAAAATAGTAATGCGTGATCACAAAACTTAGGGCTTTTGAGTTAGCTGGCGAGGTTGCACTGTTAGCTTATCGAATCACCGCAAGGTTTCCAAAAGAAGAGGTATATGGCTTGATTAGATCATTGCGAAATAAATGAGATACTTCAGTCTTTAACCTAAACACCTGAGTCGTTACGACTCTTCTTGATATTTACATATTATTGAAAATGACGGCTAAAAAAATTACCTTGTTGGCAGTGACGCTATTTACCGTCATCATTTCCGACCAGTTCACAAAACGCTATATTGCCTCGGTTTTCCAACTGTACGAGTCCAAGGAAGTCATCCCTAATTTTTTTCATATAACCTATATCCTGAACAAAGGGGCGGCTTTCGGGTTTCTTTCCGGGTCGGATAGCTCCCTGGTGACCCCGTTTTTTATCATCATCACCTTGGTTGCCGGTGTTGTACTTTTTTGGATGTTTTTCAAAGCGCCGCCTGAGAATTGGGTCTTTCTTGTTGGGCTCTCTCTGCTTCTAAGCGGGGCTATTGGCAATTTCATCGACAGAGTCCTCATGGGCGAGGTGATCGATTTCATTGATGTGCATTGGTTTGAGTATCATTGGCCTACATTCAATATCGCCGATTCCGCCATTAGCATAGGCGTTTTTTTGCTCCTCATCGACATTCTCAAAGGAGAAAGAGAAGGCGAAGAGACATTGTAGATTGGTGATTTAAGATTTGAGGTATACTTTTTTTTAAATTTAAACAAAAACCTACCGCAAACCTGAAATCTAAAATCTGAAATATATTTATCGTATTACCATGAAATTTGCCCATCCCTGGTTTCTTGTATTGCTCCTGATTCTCCCTTATTTGGTTTTCGTCCAGCTTAGAAGCAAAGGACGAAGCTGGATACGTTTCCCCTCTGTGCATAGGTTTAATGCGCTGAAGACTCCACAAACAGTGGTTCTGAGGCATGGCCTTCTGGGTTTGCGCTGTCTTGCCGTCTTTTTGCTGGTTCTGGTTTTGATGCGGCCTCAATTGGGAAACAGCACCACGGAAATTCTAAGCGAAGGAGTGGATATTGTTCTGGCCGTGGATACCTCCGGTTCCATGCGAGCCATGGATTTCGAAATTGAAGGCGAACGGGTCACCAGGCTGAATGTGGTAAAAAACGTGGTCAAAGATTTTATAGAAAACCGGGAGGTCGACCGCATAGGCATGGTGGTTTTTGGAGCGGAGGCATTTACGCAAGCGCCTCTGACGCTGGACCATGGAATGGTGTTCAGTTTTTTAGAGCGCCTGGAGATCGGTATGGCTGGGGACGCCACCGCCATTGGTTCCGCAATCGGAACGGCGGTGAAGCGATTGAAGGACCTTAAATCAAAATCAAAAATAGTCATTCTTTTAACGGACGGCAGGAGCAACGCCGGTGAAATCACCCCTGAAATGGCTGCAAAGATCGCCAAAACCTACAATATTAAAATATATACCATTGGGGCCGGCACCCTGGGCCAGGCCCCGTTTTTGGTCAATTCCATTTTCGGAAAGAGGTATGTTTACCAGCCGGTGGATCTGGATGAGGAAACTCTTCAGATGGTGGCCGATACTACCGGAGGAAAATATTTTCGCGCTACGGATACCGACTCTTTAAAGGAAGTGTATGAGCAGATCGACGCCATGGAAAAGACAGAAGTGAAGGTCAAAAAGTATACCGAATACACCGAACTTTTCCCATGGTTTTTGATTCCTGCGCTTTTTTTTCTTGGTTTGGAGATTTCCCTGGCCAATACACGTTTTCGGAAAATTCCATAAACTTTTAAAGAAAAGAATTTTTAACCACGAATTTCACCAATTACACAAATGAAAACAAAGGCACAAGATAAAGGTTTTTAAAAATTCGTGAAATTCGTGGTTAAGAAAGTTTTTTGTGTATTTGTGGTAAAAAATTATGAAATTCGCACAACCTCAATACCTCCTGCTTCTGTGGATCATTCCCACCATGGTTTTTTTCTTCGTTTACTCTTTTAAGAAAAAAAATCAAGCCATGGAACTGTTCTGCGGGCTGGGTCTCCTGGACAAACTTGTTCCAAACTTCAGCCAGGGCAGACAAAAACTCAAGGCAACCCTTCTGGTATCGGCTGTTTTCTTCCTCATTATCGCCCTCTCCCAGCCGCGATGGGGATTTCAGTGGGAGGA
>JAJDAS010000502.1 GCA_029261755.1 Nitrospinia bacterium | reverse complement strand
CGATGAAAGGAATTATGAAGAAAGTGGCATACTGGCAGGATTATCATTTTGAACAGGATAGTTTACTTGATGCCGTAGATGACGATGAAGTCAGATGAAACAGCAATATAACGTATCTATTTAATCGGGTCAAGCCATAAGCCACAAAAAATCAAAAGCTTTCTTAACCACAGATTTCACAGATGACACAGATTTCCTTTCTTTAATTAATCTGTGCAATCAGTGGAATCTGTGGTTCCAAGTCTTTGAATTTAAAGCTTTTACAATTGTGCGAGGCGAATTCTCAGAGCTCGTGTGTAAGTATATAAACCGCAGGTTAACGCGAATTTGGCGGTTAAAATATTTTTGCTTAGGCACATAAAACAATGGACATCCAAAAAATTGCCATATTAGCGCCACCGCTTCTGCTTTCCCTCACCTGTCACGAAGTGGCCCATGGATGGGTGGCGGAAAAATTGGGGGATCCCACTGCCAGGAGGCTTGGCCGGATCACCCTCAACCCCCTTAAACATCTGGACCTCGTGGGCACTTTGGTATTCGTGGTGACTCAGATGATCGGCTGGGCGAAGCCGGTTCCGGTTTACCCGGGCAACTTCAAAAAACCTCGGCAAATGATGGCCATTGTGGCTGTGGCCGGGCCTCTCATGAACGTTTTTTTGACACTGGTGGCTACTTTCCTTTATCACAAGACTATTCCCATAGTGAATGAACTTACCATCAATTCTCCCGACTCGTTGGCGCTTTCCATCATGTATCCGGTTTTGCTCATGTTGCAAACCGGCGTGATCATCAACGTGGCCCTGGCCGTATTCAACTGCATCCCCCTTCCCCCCTTGGATGGTGGCCGAATCGTGAATGGCCTCCTTTCGCCTGAAATGGCAAAACAGTATAGCTCCATGGAGGGTTTCGGTTTTGTCATCGTAATAGCCATGTTGGTTTCCGGCATTCTGGATGTCACCGTTTTTCCTATTATTTATTGGATATTGGGATTCCTATTAGGGGGGTAAATTTGCTCTTGTTGTAATCCTGTTTTCATATTGCTATTCTGTTGAAAATTTATCTCTCAAAATCAAAAACCTGAAATATCTGGCCCACGGAATACACGGAATGACACGGAAAAATCTTTATTTGCTTTTTTCTGTGTATTCCGTGTGTTCCGTGGGCTAAAAAGGTTTAATTTTAAAAAAATTCAAATACTTAGATGATAGGAATTAAAGATGTCTGACAACAAAAAAAAGGTGGTTTTGGCGTATTCCGGGGGACTGGATACCTCCGTTTTGGTTCACTGGCTTGCCGAGCAAGGATACGAAGTTTACGGGATCTTGGTAGACCTGGGTCAAAAAGTGGAGGATATCGAATCCATCAAGGAAAAAGGGAAGCAATCCGGAGCTGTGGATGTGGTGGTGGATGAGGTAAGTGAGGAGTTTGTCCGGGATTTCGTCTTTCCTTTGATCCAGGCCAATGCGGTTTATGAAGGGACCTATCTGCTGGGCACCTCCATTGCGCGTCCGTTGATCGCCAAGCGGCAAATTGAGCTGGCCGAGAGGGTAGGAGCCGGAGCCGTGGCCCATGGCGCTACCGGTAAGGGCAACGATCAGGTGCGCTTCGAATTGACCTATTATGCATTGAATCACGACATTAAAGTAATCGCCCCTTGGAGGGATCCGGCTTTTTTTGAGAAATTTCCCGGACGTACCGAACTGATTCAGTACGCAAAGGATAGCAACATTCCCGTGAAGGCCACGGCCTCCAAACCATGGAGTTCCGACGAAAACCTGCTGCATATCAGTTTCGAGGCCGGGGTTCTGGAAGATCCGTGGGAGAAGCCACCTCATGATATGTTCGAGCTTTCCAAATCACCCCAGGACGCCCCCGACAAAACCACGGAACTACTCATCGAGTTTGAAGACGGGATTCCCCGGAAGGTGAACGGCGAGTCTCTGTCTCCGGCGGCCCTTCTATCTCGCCTAAACGACCTGGGTGGCGAGAACGGGATTGGGCGGATCGATATGGTGGAATCGCGCTTTGTAGGTATGAAATCCAGGGGCGTCTATGAAACACCGGGAGGAACCATCCTGCACATTGCCCACCGGGCTATGGAGTCCATTACCCTGGACCGGGAGGTAATAAACCTGAAGGATTCTCTCATGCCCCGTTTTGCCGCGCTGGTCTATAACGGCTTCTGGTATTCTCCAGAAACGCGGGTGATGCGGGCTATGATCGCGGAAAGCCAACAAGGGGTGAGCGGAGAGGTACGCCTGGAACTTTACAAAGGGAATTGCCAGGTAACCGGCAGGAAATCTCCCTACTCTTTATACGATGCCGATATCGCCTCCATGGAGAAAGATGAGGGAGGCTACGATCCCAAGGATGCGACAGGGTTTATCAATTTGAATGCTCTTCCTTTGAAGGTGCAGAGGAGGCTGTGAATCACATAGATTCTTATAAAACAAAGACATGGAACCACGAATTTCACGAATTACACTAATATCTAAAAGCTTTTGTCATTTTGTATTTAATTATTGTGATTAGTGAGATTCGTGGTTAAAAAAGTTTTTTCTTTTTTTGCACCCTCCCTCCACATCATGCAAAAACCAGGAAATAAATACGGTATACACCGTGTCTTGGAACCTGCCGACTCTCTCCCGCAGTCTGCCCTTCGTGTGTGCAACGACTTTTCTGAAATCTACGATAACGAAATTCTGTGCAACGTCACTACCCTAAATATCGACGCCGCCTCCTTTGTGGATATCAAAGAACACGCAGCAAACAACCCCCAAGAGATCGCTCGAATCATGATGGATATCGTTCGTCAGTTCGGTAAACATAAAAATCCCAGGACCGGTTCCGGAGGAATGTTCATTGGAAAGGTGAAAAGGGTAGGAGAGGCGCTGAAAGGCAAGGTCGATTTGAAGGAAGGCGACTGTATAGCCAGTCTGGTGAGCCTCTCTCTTACGCCTTTGCGAATCGATGAGATTCTAAAAATCCATATGAATAAGGATCAGGTGGAGATCCGGGGACAGGCCGTATTATTTGAAAGTGGAGTGTGGGCGAAACTGCCGGAGGATATCCCCGCTTCCCTGGCTTTGGCTCTTCTGGATGTGGCGGGCGCCCCGGCCCAAGTGGACAGATTGGTAAAGCCCGGCGATACTGTGGCTGTTATCGGTGCACGAGGCAAATCGGGGCTACTGTGCTGCTATCAGGCAAAGAAAAAAGTTGGACACAGGGGCAGGGTCATTGGCATTGTGCACCGTGAAGAGGGGAGGGAAGAGGTGGAAGAAGCTCCCTTTGTGGATACGGTACTTACGGGCCAGGCTGACTGCGCCCTGGAGCTTTTGGAAAAGGTGGAAGAGGCCACGGGGGGAAAGTTATGCGATGTGGTTATCAACTGTGTTTCCCGCGAAAATTGCGAAATGGGATCTATTGTGATTACTAAAGACCTCGGCAAGGTTTACTTCTTCTCCATGGCCACCAGCTTTACCAAGGCCGCCCTGGGAGCGGAAGGTGTGGGGAAAGATGTAGAGATGATCATCGGAAACGGATACTGCCGGGGCCACGCAGAACTGACTCTGAATATCATGCGGGAAAGTGAGTACTTGAGAGAGCTTTACGGTAAAAGGTATGGCGAATAGGGAATCTTAGAGAATTCGTTTTTTAGAACCTATAAAACTTTTAAAATCAAATAGATGGAACCGCTAATTGCACGAATTACACGAATAAATAATTTTTTAAAATTAGTGCAATTCGTGTAATTCGTGGTTAAAAAAGTTATTTTGCTTTGTGCCTGGTAATAATTCCAGCAGTTTAATAATTTGATTACAATAACCATCCAAGCTATGATTACCCATTATATCTTCTTCATTGACATTTCCCGAAAATAATGAACCCACTTATAAAAGACTTGCAGTCTGCCAAAACAAATCTTAGCGAATTTATTGATGTCACCAATAGGGTTCTTCACTACCTTCCAAGCGTCATTTCTCATAGAAGGGAAGCCAAAGGATATTCTCTTTTATCTTCCGAGTCAGCAGGGACAAGGAAATTTGAGCGTCCTACTCAAAACTGCTTGTTTCTTTTTCAACCGGATGAATTTCAAGAGCGGACAGAAGAGTTTGTGAACATTTTGGACCGGTTGAGGGCAGGTGAGAAAGAATTCTCTTCGGATGATGTTTATAAAACTATCGATAGCGTCAGCTATACCATATCCCTTATCCCACGGATCAAGGCGACAAAATGTATTCTTGTGAAACAGACATGATTCTTTCACCATTTCAGGAAATCCAATCCGGCACTAAGAATATCGATGAGAGAGAACTTGTTCTTTCCCTTAAAACATCTTCCAAAGATCGAATGGGCAAGATTTTTTTGGACAAGCTATTGATGGAGAAGTTTGCGGAACACCCGGTAAAAGTAGCCGGAATATTTTTGAATGATGTTCAACGCAAAGAGGAGGAAAATATCAGCTACACCTTTGTTTCCGGTCTGTTCATGGTTTACACCAAATTCCTTTGCAAGCTGGAGGGAGTCTACTTCATTGATCCACCTCCAATAACGAAAGAAGCGCCTTTCAATAAATACGTATTCCCATTTTCGAAGTTTTTACTCGAAGACGTACAGAGCTTACTGTCCCCGTAGTTTTTCCCTTCTTTTCCTCGCTTCCAGTTCGTCGGTTCCTTCCGCGATTCTTTTGATGTGAGCCTTATCTTTCAGCCTCTTGCGAGTGGTTTTGCAATAATCTTCATTAGGTTCGCTTCCAAGCCATTTTCGTTCAAATGCCTCGGCTACGGCATAAGTGGTCCCTGAACCTCCAAAAGGGTCCACCACCAAATCGTCAGGATTTGAGGATGCTAATACGCATTTTTTAACTAACTCAACAGGTTTTTGCGTGGGATGGGACATACGCTCCCATGAGCCACTGGACAAGGTGGGAATTTCTAAAACATCCTTTGGTTTTGCTCCCTTTGGATTTGGGGTCCATAGATGCTTTTTCCCATTTCCATATTGGGATGTAACTGCTTGAGGATGCTGTGGATACTTCAGTGTGTGGTCGTTGTAAGGAATTCTTACGGCATCTGTATTAAAGGTAAATTGCTTGCTCTTTCTGAAATGCAACATGCTCTCATGAGAGCGTCCCCAGTCATTGGTTAAATTAGCTTTATTCCTATAAAACCAAACAATCCATTTACAGCCTTTGAAGAGATGGCTTGCGGCCCATTTGATATCGGCAAGGATTTCGGAAAACCCACAAATATACAAACTTCCCCTGCGATCAAGAACTCTATGCACTTCCTCAACCCATTCGAGACTCCAATCAACATATTTCTTCTGGGACTCAAAGGAGTCCCATTCGGCCTTTTTGATGTTATAGGGAGGGTCAGCAAATACCAACTGAACAGATTCACTATCCAGGCTTTGCAAAAAGGGAAGGGCTTCTTCCTTGTAGAGTTTTCCCAGCTTGGTTTTAAGGCAAGGTTTGGATTGCAAGGGTTTCTGGAAAAGCGAATACTGGGAACCTATTTCACGAACCATGCAATCAATTTGATCGTTGGAGTAAACCCGGTATTCGTTGAGTGGGTGCCTTTTCGATGGGAACTTGCCGTTCTTATCCCAGCGTCTCAACGTTTCCGGGTTTACTCCAATTCGCTTGGCTGCATTGCTAACCGTATAATATTTTACCATTTGAATCCAAATCAAGAGACATGTGAGACCTTAAAACCTTACACAACCTTATATACCATTTTTCGCTCACATGTCAATAAATTTGGTGTTATAGCAACACGTCAAAAAATAGAAAAATTCGTGTAATTAGTGGCTAAGAAAGTTTTTTTGCTTTGTTCCTTCGTGCCTTAGTGGCAAGAATTTCAAACAATCACTTCTTCAGTTCCTCCAACACCGCCAACATATCGTTGTAGACCTGTTTCCTAATCTCTTCCGTATACCTTCTCAGGATAAATGAGGGGTGATAGGTGAGCATGAGTTTGATGCCCTCCAACTGGTGCCAAGTCCCCCTCTCTTTCATGATGGGCACATTTCGCCCAAGCAGGGTGGATGCCGAGGGCTTTCCTAAGGCAACGATCACCTTCGGCTTGATGGCTCGAAGTTGTTTTACTAAAAAGCGACTGCATGCTGCTACTTCGTCTTTTTCCGGGTCCCGGTTTCCCGGTGGCCTGCATTTCACGATATTGCAGATATACACATCTTTACGGTTCAGTTTCATTCCATTTTCTATAATCTTTGTAAGCAGTTGTCCTGCTCTTCCCACGAAGGGCTCACCTTGCAGATCCTCGTCTTTTCCTGGGCCCTCTCCCACAAAAACGAGGTCGGCCTTAGGATTCCCAACTCCAAAAACGATATTGGTTCTCCCTTTATGCAATTTGCAACGCTTGCAATCTCCCAGTTCTTGTTTTACCTCTTCCAGGCTTAAAGGAGTAGCATCCTTTTCCACCTTGGAAAAAAGATCCCCTGCCTCAATGGACGTTTGTTTGGTTCCCACAGGTATTTCCTCCTTTTGAAACGATACGGGCCTTTGAACCGCAGTGAACTTTGTCCCTTGTGTTGCCGGTTTCATTTGATTTTGAAAATCCGGCATATTTTTTAGCGGAACCTCTTCTACTCCACAGATTTTCATGTATTCAAGGTAGCCCTTCAGGCTTTTCAACAGAATCTGTAGATCCTCCTGAGAGGGAGCTGTTTTTGAGGATTCCATGCTGTCAACTTCCATATTTATTCCAAAATATTCCAGTATTTTCAGATCACGCATTTTATCGGATGCGAGGCTTTTCCGCAAACATTTAAAGAATTATGCATTTAACCTTGAACCGAGAACCCATAAATGTTGAACCTGAGTAATATGTGTATTTCTCTTAAGAACTTTCCATCAATTAGATAGTTACGGGATTTATCCACAACTGTTGTGGATAAGTTGTGGAAAACTTGGGAGATATTAGAGCAAATCCCTTGAAATATCAGCACTTTTGCCATTTTGCCTAAAATTTGACCACTATGCGAAACGCTTTTAAAATCAAGGAGTTAAACGAAAAACCTCGTCGTGGATTGAAATAATTCCAATTTTTCGGGGGGTTAGGAGAAGTTTTCCACAGGCAAAAGTTAGAAGAGGTTGATTTTACTAAGAAATCTCCTGTGGGAAGTGCTCATCAGGCTTATTTTACGCCACTTCAGGTGATTTGTTTTTGGCAAAATTTTCAGGGGCCGAAGAAGCAAAATTGAAGTGGGCCAGCATTATTTTTTGCTTTCCAAGATGATGGTCACAGGACCGTCATTAAGGATCTCCACCTCCATCATGGCTCCAAACCGACCTTCTTCTACCCTGATTTGCTTCTCCAACAACATTTTCTTGAACTCATTATAAAGCGATTCAGCCTCTTTGGGAGGCATGGCACGATCAAAAGAAGGCCGTTTCCCCTTTTTGCAGTCTCCCAGAAGGGTGAATTGGGAAACTATGAGGATCTCTCCACCCACATCCACAAGGGAGCGGTTCATCTTCCCTTCATGATCGTTAAAAATTCTCAGGTTGATGAGCTAATCGCAAATATAGCGGAGATCGTCCATTCCATCGCCTTTTTCCATCCCCACCAAAACCATCAAGCCTCTGGAAATTACCCCAACGGTTTTCCCCTGGGTAGAAACGGAGCTACGTGAAACTCTTTGAATTACTAACCTCATAATAATATTTCCGTTGCCGGCAAGATGCCGGGTTTAAAAAAAACCTTGAAACATCAAGGCTTAAAGCAGATTTAGATTGACTTCAAATCCAGGTTTTGATAGCATGGAACCTTTTTAAATTTGGAGAGATTGAGCCTCTTTTTTACGCAATTTTTCTTTCCTGGCAAACCTGTTTTTCGTTCTTTCGAAAGGATTCATTCATGTGGGATATTGCTTACGCAGCTAACGGCGCCCAGGAAATGGCCCCCGGCCCGACCATGAGCGGTATATTACCGCCATTGTTGATGATGATGGTCATCTTCTATTTTCTCCTGATTCGGCCTCAGCAAAAGAAACAAAAAGAACGGGACGCCATGTTGGGAGACTTGAAGGACGGAGACAACGTCATGACCACAGGCGGAATATACGGAACTATATCAAAAATTAAGGGAAATATCATTATTTTGAAAATTGCGGAAAATGTCAAAGTAAAAGTCGATAAATCCTCCGTTAACAGACTGAAAGAGGATGCAACAAAATAATACCTAATTTATGCTGCTTTCAAACTTCAGCCTTTCTCTGTTTCTATCCTTCCATTCTGAAACTCAGACCGCAATAAATATACTATAGAGATTTACATGTATAAAAACTTACAGTGGAAAGCATTGCTGATCACTGGGATTATCGCCGGAGCAGTTTTCCTGGCGTACCCCCTTGATAAAACCATCAATCTCGGCCTGGACCTTCAGGGAGGAATGCACCTGGTTCTGGAAGTCCAGAACGAAAAGGCCGTTGAAACCACGATGGACAGGACTCTTCGTGAGATCAAGAGAAGTATCCGCAAAAAGGATATCGATTTCAGAAAAGGCGTTCGGAATCCCGACAACAGTATC
>JAJDAS010000501.1 GCA_029261755.1 Nitrospinia bacterium | reverse complement strand
AACCATGAAGACTTCAGAAGAGCCATTCCCAGAGCCAAAGATTAAATTGTAAGGGCTAATCACTGAGCTATTCTGTTCCATAATGCATCCTCATGTCTGCCAATAAGTTTGAAATTTTTTTGGGGTAAAATTAGTTTGACCATCCCTTGAAGGCGTATCATCCAAAGCGCCTGAAAACCCGGAAGAGCCACTATTTTTTATTTTCTCTTTATGGAGGGCTTTAGGCTCTTGGTGTACACCAAAACTATTCCCTTTTGTTTTATGGTTAAAATCCTCCATTTGGTTTTTGTAAACATCCATATATTTCATCCAATCCTGTTTATCCTCGGTATCCAAACTTTCGTAATCCTGTGGTTTTTCTAAAAAAAGCGCTTCAATCTCTTTTTTAATCCTTTCAGCTTCAGCGAAATCACCCGAATCAACCGTCATTAATGCATCCAGCAATTCGTATATCAGTTGCTTTCTTCGGTTAGCTTGTTTCTGGGCTTCAAAGGCCTGCGCATTTATTTCATGAGCCGCCATCTTGTTGGTAATCTTTAAAGCTTCCCTTTGGCAATTTCCGGCAATATCCTGGAATTGCTTAAGCTCCTTTTTCATAGTGGCGATATAGTCCTTGGCTGTTTTTATTAGCCCTCTTAAGAGCATGTCATTGCCGCCAGGGGGCTGCTTCTTGGACCATTCATCCATTCCAGGAAGGTAAGGTTGGTTAAAAGCAGGCTCTTTTTTATTTAATTTGGTTTTACGTGTTACTTTTCCTAACCGCTTCAACTCTAAGGCTACCCGCTTTACTTCTTGAGCTGAAACCTTAATATTTAAGCTACCCATTTTCTTACCTCCTTATCACCTGAAATTTGGCCTATTGTTCTTAACTTCAGTTACCTTTTTATCCGCCTTCCTTTCGCTTCCCTCTCTAATACCTCTTTGAGAATTCTCTTTTTGCTTCAGGTACTTTTCATCATCCCGGGCTTCTCTCGCAGCCTCTTTTAAATTCGAGGCCGCCTCTTTTTGCTCAACCTTGCTCGAATCTTTGTCAATTTCATTTGCATCCATTTTTGTATCCTCTCCCTTTTCTCTTAATTGGCCTTCTCTGTCGCTCGCCTCCAAGTGGGCCTTATCGTCAAGCTCTTTATGGTCCTTTTCCGCTTGAGTATCCACTTTTTCACCAGCTTGTTCTCCACGTTTAAAAATCCTGTCAAAGCCTTCCAAGGTGCCATTTCCCTTGAGATTAACCGCCAATTCTTTAATGATGTCTTTGTCCTGAACATCCCGGTCGAGTTTTTCCTGACCTTCCGCTGTAATTTTTTCGTTGCTTTCTATCCCACGTTCTATATCTTTCCTGCTTCTTTCCAGACTACTCATCGCCATACTCCTTTTGTTCTAGGTTGTTTACGCGCCCCATCAATTTCTTAAAACAACGGGACAAAGCATAGCCATCTGGTATGCTTTCACTGTCCATCTTTTCTTGGATACTATTAAAAAGCTGCACGGCTTTTTGGTTCCCCACTTTTTGCACCTTTTTGCCAAGGGTTTCATACGCCTCATCATAAATGTCTTCAAAAAAAGAAATCCTTTCTTCATTAACCGTCTGTAGACGGTAAGATATGTCTTTCAAAGTGGGATTTTTTATGCTTTTGCCATTTTTTTGTCGCTCATACTCATTTAAATTATTCTCACATGAGGCAAATTGCTTGACCGCCTCTTGGTGCTTTTTGTCAATGCTAATAACCTTTTCAGCAAGGTCACGCAATTGAAGATAGAGGGCTTCTTGGAACCAAGCATCAGGCCCAATAAAATCCAAGATTTTTTCACCAGTGGGATGGTCCTCAGGCTTCATGTTTAAATACTCATAAATATTGAGGCATTTTATCCTCCTTGCCGAATGCAGGCTTTCGTTGTAGAAAAAAGCCTCTCCGGGCTTGAGCCTGGCAAGTTCCTGAGTTTGCTCTGAAGTTAAATTCATGGCCCATGAAATGGTTTTTCTATCATCTTCACTAATAGTTCTGAAAACGATTTTTGTTCCTGTATTTTTTATGACTTCAGGAGCTACTTGGGTTGGCAGTTGATCCACAATAATAATGCCTACTCCAAAAGCTCTTAGCTCCGCCAGCATTCTTGCTATTTCTTCCGCCACATACTTTTTAGGGTCTTTTACTTCGTTTCCCTTAGAATCTGAAGGCGCAAGAAGCACATGGCTCTCTTCCAAGATGATTACGTATTTGAGAGCTGAACCAGGAGGCCAGGTTTTTATGTGTTCTTTAATTCTTGTCAAAATAAAAAGCGTAGTAAGCGAAGCATTTTCGGATTCCATATGGTCTAATTCGATCAATGTTGGAGTCTCGATTAAGGATTTAATATTGGGGAATGATCTGTTTTGCTGAAACAAACTCCCCAAGCTGCCACAGATAAGATCGCCTATTCTTACTTCAATGGCAGCGACAATATTCGAATGAACCTCTCCTTGGTAATTTTTCTTCTCTACAATGGAACGGATTTTGTTGTAAAGATCGGCCATGTTCGGAAACTGCCCATCTTTGGCTTCTTTATAAATTGCGTAGATACTCTCTTTTAAAAGGGCTTGCATGGGGCCAAACGTATCAAAGCTTGCTTTAAAGCACCGAATCAGTAGATCAATATGTTCATCCAGTGTTACTTCGTCCTTTTGAAACTCAAATGGAGCTAAAGACATGAAGGATAGTTCACTCTTTCCGGGTGTGTAAATTTGTAGTTTTTCAGCCAGACTTTTCACATGAGGGTCATCATGGCTATGAAAGGTTTTTAATTTTCGGTGTTCGGTCTTTGCAAGCTCAAAATTAATGAATGGTATATTATGCATGTGGAGTTGAGTCTTAATGCTGTACAAAACCTGGGTTTTGCCACAACCAGAACCGCCAAAAATAGAGCAATGTTTAGTTAAAAGATTCAAAGATAGATTGGTTTTTGGAATACAGGGGTAATATCTTTCATAATAGTCATTGATTTTCATGATCATCTCCTGATGCGCCGGACTCCATATCAAGGCCAATCAATATGCCTTCTTCCTTTGCCTCGTTATATTGTCCGGCTGTTTGTAAATACTTTTTCCTAAAATTAGCTCCTGGATCGGAAGATTTATACATGGTGCTTGGTGACCCGGTGGAAGCCACAGGAAGCCGGAAAATACTTGCCAATTCTTCCGAAGAGGCCATCCTTGCCAATTGCCGCAGTATGTTTGTCCTTCCCGTGGGCGGTTGTTTAAAATTCTTGGTGGAGTGAGAAGATTTGCTATGACTACCATTTTTCTTTGATGCCACAAGACCGTTGAACCAGGGTGACTTTTCGTCATGGGAAATGATTTGATACTGCCCTTTATCAAAAGCGCTTTCAGCGATGGTGTAAGCCATCAAGGTTGCAACTTCTTCTGTTTCAGCAAAAACCCGCATATCAAAGTTGAATTGTGGTGCCCGAAATTTTTCGTGAATATCTTCCATGGTCCGTAAGAAGTCGTCAGCAATAGGATCACGTTTGTAGTCGCGAAACTTGCTATATTCATATTCAGTATCCAAAACTCTTCCTTTGCTACTCTTTTCCATTCCAGGTAAGACAAAGTCCTCCACCCCATGATTTACCGACATAAGGAGATAGATGTAGTCGGTGAGTGTGCTTAAAACGTGCTCCACCTTCGCAGGTTCTAACCGAATTTCAAACCGTACATGTTGGTCGAAATTGGAAAGAACCTGGTCAAACCGCAAAAAGTCATTTTCAGTTTTTGCCTCAAAAAGGTGAACTTCATAATAGAGTTGAACATATTTCATGGCCTTATTTTCTTCCGGGCTTAGCTTTGGTTTAATGGTTTTTTCTCTGCGGAGTATTTCAGCAACGGCGCGATACCTATATTTATCTTCAGCCGATGAATCATCTGGAATAAATTCATAAAATGACCCTACCGGCCCATTTTGAAGGAGGGCTTGAACAACCCCCTCACTAACGTCATCTGAAATTTTAAGAATAACTGACCACTGAAGCCTATCCTGTATTAACTCCACATTGGGAGAAAATTCACCTCTAAGAGTCATGGAAACTTCACCTGGCTCAAAAGAAGAAAGCATGGCAAGTACTGATATCCAACAATCAAATATAAACGAACGCACATCTTTTCCAGCAGCCTTGGAAAAGTACTTAAACTGTGTACAGTCAGGTATGTATGGAATAATAAATTTAAATAATTCCATGATCATATCTCCTTCTTTTTTAAATTGATTAGTAATATTTCCAGAGGTTTTTGTGTTTCTCTAACTCATTTATAAAGTTATAGATGACTTCGCGGTGTTTGAAACACATTTGCTCCGGAGGCAAATATTGGTAACTTTGAGGACCATACTGTTCCAGCTTTTTTTTGAAGCCAATCATGAGTTCCAATACTTCCTCATAATTCAAGCTGTCCACTAATTTGTCCAACACGAAATTAAAATATGCAGTCTTACTTTCTCGTTTAAAGCCGTCGCAAATATGGTTAAGCACTACGTTAATCCCGCCCTCTCCGCCGGAGAGAGAATTTGCAACTGCCCCATCATAAGATATAGAGTTCTCTAAAAACTGCCTCGCCCTGGATAACGCAATATCTGCTGGGGGCTCCACTCCTGATATCTGCTTTTCATGAAACTGAAAATAGTGAGTGATATACCTCTGGAAAGTCCTGTGATCAGGGACGGGAGATGGGTATACAGGTGCATTGGCCCTCGCGTTATCGTGTGGGATTTGAGTTTTAGCTATAACTACCCTTGGGTTGAGATAATTTAAAACTTGGTCTATTTTATCCATCTATCATTCCTCCTTTAAAAGTTTGCTATAGGTTAATTTCTTTTTTGGTTTGATAGGATTAGAACCCTCCTCCTTTATGTAATATTTAGCCAGGGAGTTTTCTAAAATTTCCCGGCTATAATTCTTTTTGGGAAATTTGGGCATTGGTGTGTTTATGGTCAATACTTCCTGGTCGACCTTGGCTATCGCTTGGAAGGATCGAAGGGAGCGGATTTCCCTCTCGTCGATATCAAACTCACTCCCATAGACCTCAGAGTCTTCTTTTCTAACTCTGAATACTACCTTCGAGCCAACAGTACTAACGGCATTACGTGCCTGCTCATCCAGTTGGGACAAATGCTGGTTTGCCAGCACACAATTAAGACCGTGTTTTGCCATACCGGTCAGAACCGAATCGATAGACAAAGGGCAAAGCTGCCATTCGTCTATTATCGAAGTCACAATTTCTTTTTTCGGCATCGCCAAAATGGTGTTTATAATCAGACTATTGATCAAACCACTTAATAAACTGGCTCTCTCCAGTCCGATATCTTTAATGCCTAAGTCAAAAATGATGACCATCTTTTCTTTTATTGCCTTTTCCAAGGATATTCCTTCATTTGCTTGGGTAAATATTTTCAAATTTTTCTCATCAAAAAGAAGAGCCGAAAGTCTAACGGAAACTGGATGTAAGGCTTCGTTAGGCAGATCATTAATTTCGTTTATGAATTCCTTTACCAAGGGATGCTTAATTCTCCGCTCCATTTCTTCTCTTTTCTTTTTACCTTGTACAGAAGGCGACACCAAAAGGCGTATGTCCTGAAGAGACTGATCAGGAAACTTAACAAATACGTAAAAGAGTGCGGAAAAATACCACCCAAGCTTATATCCCCACCACTTCTCCTTATAACTTGAGATATCTTGCATGGACACAGACAAAATGGATGCCGCCATGGTAGCGTTTCTTTTATCGAGGTTAGTCCGTATGGAAAGCTTTGGGGTCCAAGAATCCAGACCAAAACTCATTAAAATAATCTTGTCTATATAACGCTTTTTAACCATTTTAGACACGTAATTTTTTAAATCTCCATGCAAATCCATCACAAATACCGCCTGTCCGATTTTGAGTTTTTCGAGGACAATATTTGCCAAGAAAAAAGTTTTTCCAACCCTCGGATTGCCATTAACTATTAAGTTCGGTACCTGATGGGGGTATGGGAGATAAATGTTTTTTGAAGTAGTGCCACACGCCCAGGTCCCTATGGGGATGTCCCTTTTCTTAAGTGCCTCTTTTGGCTTATCGCCCGGCGGGCTGGTTGCTATAGATTTTTTGATTTTTTCATTTTTTAAAGCATCATAGATAACATGAGCCAACCCGGTTAACTCGTGAGTGTTAGTGATAAAGCCTGGATGATAGGTCGATTTTTGGTTTGCCATCTTGGCTATTTGTTCTTTGCTATAATCTTCATTAGTGAAGACATTCAAGTTTTTGGACCCATAGGTGTAATTGGAGGCGAAGGAAGAGAGTTGAGGCGCTAGCTTCCTGCTGGGAAGAAAGACCCTAACTGCTGCTCCATAATAACTACAAAACTGACGGGCCTTGTACTGAAGTTCCTTGTTGCTTGCGCCAGCTTGAAGGCTGGGAGTTATTTTTCTATCAGTTCCATGTTTAGAGAGCCAGTACTGGTCAGAATCCTCCTCAATTTGAGTATGAAGCTCACCACCAATAGGCGTAAATTTCACCTGGTAGAGGCCTTTTCCTTCCTTGGACGCCTCCAATAACAGGTCGCAGACAATATTTAAAGGATCGACACGAAATTCCAAAAAACTGGTCAAGGCCTCAAAATATAAGGACAAAGTGTAGAAGTCGTATACATATAACTGCCCCGAAATTGGCTCTGGGTACCCTATTTCCAAATAAGAATTCGGAAAAGAGTTT
>JAJDAS010000500.1 GCA_029261755.1 Nitrospinia bacterium | reverse complement strand
ACGCCTTGGTTCCCAAGGCTCACCCCCGGCTATACGCTTTCGGCCCTCCGGGCCTGAAAACAAAAAATTGTAGGCAAAGATTAGTTTGTCAAACCAGGGGGAATAAATGGGGGTGTAATCCAATCTTCACGAGCCATAAGATTTTTTCACTTGAAAAAACCTGTGGACGGCTACGGAGCTACTAAATTTTAATTAACTGAAAATATCAAGCATTTACGCCATAAATCAACAAATTTTTCGGTTTGAATTTGACATTCATCGCAAATTTCAGTATAAATATCAGGTTTATTTTTATGATATATAGTTTTTTCCGGTGGGTGCTTTTCAGGGGGCCGATCCAGGGAAAAGTTGGATTGGGACTAAAACGTTTACCGGCATAACAGGTTCAGGAGAGCGAGAACATACGGAAAATCCACATCTCGAAGCCCTTAAAAAAAATACTTTTTTCTCCTTCCGTTCGTAAAAGTCAATTTCAAATAATCAGGTTTCGTCAATTTTCACTAAAACATGATAGGTTTGTATGCATAATCCCATAGAACATTTTGAACTGCTTCCTCTCATCTCACTGTCCCTTTTCGGGATTGATATCTCTATCAATAAAGCGGTAATCATGATGTGGGTCTGCACGGCTTTCATTATTTTCTTTTTCCGTGCGGCAATGAGAAACAAGAGCATCATCCCCGGAAGGCTTCAGAGCACCGCTGAACTGTTGGTTACCTTCATTCACGACATGGTGGCCGACAACATTAGCGAAAAAGACGCCAGAAAGTTTCTTCCCTATATCGCTTCTCTTTTCTTATTTGTTTTTTGCTGTAACCTTTCTGGATTGATTCCCGGGGCTTTTACGGTAACCAGCCAGATCATGGTAACCGGTTTTTTTGCCTTGCTGGGTTTCACCATCAGCATCATTACCGGATTTCTGAACCACGGCGTGGGTTTTTTCAAGGTGGTTTGCCCTCCGGGTGTTCCTCCACTCCTGCTTCCGTTGCTGATTCCCATTGAAATCATCAGCTTTTTCGCAAAGCCCTTTTCTCTCAGTGTTCGACTCTTTGCCAATATGACGGCGGGCCACACGGTATTGCTGGTGCTCTTTGGTATGACCGTAACCCTTCCCCTGTTCACAGCATGGATTCCCTTCCTCTTTACCATTATCATCAACGCCATGGAGGTGTTTATCGCCATAGTCCAGGCTTATATTTTTACGATTTTATCTTGCGTCTACATTGGTGACGCGAAAAACATGCACCATTAAAAAAAGGAGGTGAGTAAATGGAGAATGCAAATGTTGGTTTAGCATTAGTAGGAATGGGACTGGCTGCCATCGGCTTTCTCGGCTCAGGCGTTGGTCTCGGTTATATGTTCGGTAAGCTTTTTGAGTCCATTGCCAGGCAACCGGAGATGGAAGCCAAATTGACGAAACTGATGTGGATAGGTCTGGCCCTAATTGAAGCCATCGCCCTTTACGGCTTGGTTGTAGCTTTCATCATTATGGGAAAGATACCTTCTCATTAATACGTAATTTCAGACCGGTAAATTGGGCCGGTCTGCCTATTTAGTCTTCTCTTCCGTGAGGGAAAGGAGACGGTTTTACTGAAATTTTTAGGAGCAAAAGGATGCCGCAGTTTGATCTGCAATTACTTAGTCCCTTGGTATTCTGGTCTATTGTTTCGTTCGGAATTCTACTTCTTGTTCTCTATAAGTATGTTCTGCCGCCCATTCTGGATACCCTGGATGAGCGAAAGAAACTGATCGAAGAGGATATTGAAAAGGGAAAACAACTGAAGACCGACCTGGAAGCCATGAAAGTGGAATACCAGAAAAAGTTGGAGGAAGCGGAAGTCAAAGCCAACCGGAAAGTCCAGGAGGCCATCCGTGAGGCCAAGTCCAGTCGCGAGGAGATCATGAGGGAGAGCAAGCGGGAAGCGGAAGCCATGCGAGAGAAGGCCGAACAGGATATTATGCAAGAGAGAAAGAAGGCCATGGCGGAAATTCGCGATCAGGTGGTCTCTCTCTCCATAGTAACAGCCACGAAAATCCTTCGACATTCCGTGGATGAGGACGCCGCAAAGCAAATTGCCGATGATGTTATCAAGGATCTGGGAGAACTGTCTTGATCGATCGCACTATATTAAGCAGATATACCAGGGCCTTCATAGAGATTGTCATTGAGGCGAAACTCCTCGACAAGGTGGAAGGCCAACTGGCGGAACTGAACGGGGTTATGAAGCAGGAACCCACACTGTGCAAGGTCTTGCAAAACCCCTTGCTGGAAAAAAGCCGGAAGAAGGCGCTTCTTTCCAAGGTTCTCGCCGATTCGGACCAGGTGGTGAAAAATTTCTTTTTCCTGCTGGTGGATAAGAGGAGGGAAGAAGTGATCCCTTTTCTCAGCGAGGAATTTTCCCACATGGCCAGAGGGGAGAGGCAGGAGGTTCTGGCGGAAGTCAAGAGCCGATATCCCCTTACCGACCAACAGCTTCAACAACTCACCGGGAAGTTGGCTGGTCTTTCCGGGAAGAAGGTGATCCTCAAGCACTCGCTCACAGATGAATTGATCGGGGGGTTGATCATTACCCTGGGCAACAAAATCATCGACGCCAGTCTGAGGTCTCGATTGAGAGAATTAAAAATTTGTATGCTCAAGGCGCCGTTAGGCGAAGCAACTTAAAGCCTAACTGCCCTTATTTGAATAGGAACGGGAAACCGGTGAATGGTGTCTTTGATGCTTTTTTCGGCCCGTTCCACTATTTACCCCATTTAGAATGAGTTAGATGGAATTAACCAGGGGTAAACACGGATTTCGGCAACTTCCTTTTTGGAATTTCCGATCCCGTGTTGATGCGTGGTTAATTTTTTAAATCCAAACTCGAACCAAAGGAGGATGAACTTGGCTATTCGAGCAGAAGAGATTACTTCTCTTATCAAAGAACAGATTGAAAATTACGAAGAAACCCTGAAGATGGAAAATGTGGGGACCGTTATCAGCGTGGGCGATGGTGTTGCCCGTGTGTATGGCCTCGACAACTGTATGTCCAGTGAAATGCTGGAATTCTCGGGCGGTGTTTACGGAATCGCCCTGAACCTGGAAAGAGACAACGTGGGTGTTATCATCCTCGGCGACGACACCAAGATCAAGGAAGGTGACCAGGTAAAAACCACCGGCAAGATCATTCAAGTGCCCGTGGGTGATGCCCTGGTAGGCCGTGTTGTGGACGCCCTGGGACAGCCCATCGACGGGAAAGGCCCCATCGTTACAGATCATTTCAGCAACATTGAAGTCAACGTGCCCAATGTTGTGGAAAGACAGTCTGTTCACGAGCCGCTCCAAACAGGTATCAAGGCCATCGACGCCATGATTCCCATCGGACGCGGACAGCGGGAACTGATCATCGGTGACCGGCAAACGGGAAAGACCGCTATCTGTGTGGACACCATCATCAATCAAAAAGATACCGACGTTTTCTGTATCTACGTAGCGATTGGACAAAAACAGTCCACCGTTTTTGAAATCGTGGAAACCCTTAGAAAAGCCGGGGCCATGGAGTACACCACCGTGGTAGCGGCCAACGCCAGCGACCCGGCGCCTATGCAGTACATTGCCCCTTATGCGGGTACCGCTTTTGGCGAGTTCTTCCGCAACAACAGCAAACACGCTCTCATCATTTATGATGATCTTTACAAACACGCCGTGGCCTACAGAGAAGTTTCGCTTCTCCTGAGAAGACCTCCGGGACGTGAGGCTTTTCCTGGAGATGTTTTCAATATTCACTCCAGGCTCTTGGAACGTTCGGCGAAACTTAGTCCCGAAAAAGGCGGCGGATCTCTCACCGCACTGCCCATCGTTGAAACCCAGGGAGGCGACTATTCCGCTTACATCCCAACCAACGTTATCTCCATCACCGATGGACAGATTTACCTCCAGGGCGATCTCTTTTACGCGGGAATTCGTCCCGCAGTAAACGTGGGTCTATCGGTATCCCGTGTTGGTGGTTCCGCGCAGATACCAGCCATGAAAAAGGTAGCCGGTACCCTTCGTCTGGATCTGGCCCAATATCGGGAACTCCAAGCATTCGCGCAGTTCAGTTCCGATCTTGATAAAAACACGCAGGCCCAACTGACCCGTGGTGAGCGTCTGGTGGAAGTTTTGAAACAGGGCCAGTACACTCCGGTTCCCGTGGCAAGACAGATTCTCATCATCTGGGCCGCCGGAAACGGATACCTGGATGACCTTAAAAACGACCAGGTTGTGGCATTTGAAGCCGGGTTGAACAAGTATGTGGACGAAAAATACGCTCAAATTATCGAAAAAATCAATAAAGACAAGAAGCTCACGGAAGAAATAGTCGGTCTTTTGAAGACCGCCTGTGACGGCTTCAAGTCTGCTTTCACCGAAGAATAATCCATGGCCTCAAGTAGAGACATAAAAAAACGGATCAAGGGTGTTAAGAACATCCAGCAAATCACCCGCACCATGGAGATGGTGGCGGCGGCTAAGCTGCGGCGCGCTCAAATTGCCGCGAAAAATGCCAAGCCCTACGCCGATAAGCTCAACGCCATGATGCACAATATCGGGGCCTCGGTGGGAAACATTCAACATCCCCTGCTGAAAGACCGTCCCGTGAAAAAGGCCGCCCTGGTAGTGGTCAGCTCCAACAAAGGACTCTGCGGCGCCTTCAATCCCAATGTCATGCGCCGGGTGGAGGAATATATAAAAAAGCACCCGGATGTAGAATACTCCATCTTTTGTGTAGGAAAGAAGGGTAAGGATTTTTTCTCCAGAAGAGGATACAACGTGGTTAAATCTTTCCTGCCTTCGGAAAAGGAGTTGGAGCTTTCCCTGGTCATCGAGCTGGCCGGGCACCTCTCCAAGGGGTTTGAAAATGAAGATTACGACCAGGTGCAGGTTTTTTATTCGCGCTTTGTATCTCCCATGATCCAGAGGCCCACAAGCCTCACCGTCATCCCCTTCACGAAACCGGAGGAGACGGAAGAGGAGGAGGAAGAGAGAGAAAAGTCTGAAGCCGTGGCCAACAGCGATTACCTCTTCGAGCCGGAACCGGAAGAGTTGATGTGGGAATTGATCCCTAAATATATAGAGTTCCAACTATACAACGCCATGGCGCAATCCCAGGCGGGCGAGCATGCATCACGCCTTATAGCCATGAAAAACGCCACCGACAACGCCAAGGATGTAATCAAGTCTCTGACCATGAGCTACAATAAGGCAAGGCAGGCGGCCATCACCAAGGAAATCCTGGAGATCGTTTCCGGCGCCGAGGCCATCAAGGCCGAGTAAGTCGATAAACATAATGAAGCCGAAACAAGACGAGATGGGAAGTCCCTTGAATCATAAGGATAAGGAAACTTTGAATGATCACTCGGAAGGAGAAGATTTTATACCTGTTCTGGAGTTTGATACCGAGATCCGGTTTCCTAAAAATGCAGCAAAGATCGATCTTTCCATCTATGCCGATGGCCATATTATGGCGAAGCTGGGAGACACCGACATCGCTGCGGAGGCTTCTTCCATTGAAGAAGCGATTGCCGGTATCAAGCTGGAAATCGAAGAAGAATACCACTACTTGAAAGATTTCAAAGATGGTATGTCAAATCATGTAAAAAAACAGTTGGACATTATCAAAAAACTTTTTGAATAACCGATCCATAACGAAAATTTTAGTCGTTTTTAGAAAAGGAGGTCTCTCTTGAATAAAGGAATCATTTCACAAGTCATCGGTCCCGTGGTGGACATCAATTTTCCATCCAAAGAACTTCCCCCTATCTACACAGCCGTTACCATCACCGACGCGGGAAAAGATATCAATCTGACTGCGGAAGTGGCCCAGCATCTTGGAGACGACACGGTCCGTGCCGTGGCCATGTCCGCCACCGCCGGTTTGATCCGGGGCATGGAAGCAGTGGATACCGGCGCACCTATCACCGTTCCTGTTGGTGAAAAGAGCCTGGGCAGGCTTATGAACCTTCTCGGCAAGCCCATCGACAACCTTGGAGAGGTGGAGTCGAAGACCAGGTTGCCCATCCACAGACAGCCTCCAAGCTTCGAGGAGCAACAATCCGCTAACCAACTATTTGAAACCGGTCTGAAAGTAGTTGACCTTCTGGAGCCGTACGCCAAGGGTGGAAAAGTAGGACTCTTCGGTGGCGCCGGTGTTGGTAAGACCGTTTTGATCATGGAACTCATCAACAACATCGCGAAGCACCACGGCGGCTTGTCCGTTTTCGCGGGTGTTGGGGAAAGAACCAGGGAAGGGAACGACCTTTGGAACGAAATGAAAGAGTCCGGCGTTATCGATAAAGCGGTTCTGGTCTTCGGCCAGATGAACGAGCCTCCGGGAGCGCGACTCCGGGTAGGACTCTCCGCTCTGACCCAGGCCGAATTTTTCCGTGACGAGCAAGGGCAGGATGTTCTTCTCTTCGTGGACAACGTTTTCCGATTTTCTCAGGCAGGTTCCGAGGTTTCCGCACTTCTGGGCAGAATGCCTTCTGCGGTGGGATATCAGCCCAACCTGGCATCCGAGATGGGCGCCATGCAGGAGCGTATCACCTCCACCACCAAGGGCTCCATTACCTCCGTTCAGGCCATCTATGTTCCTGCGGATGACCTTACCGATCCGGCGCCGGCGACTGCTTTCTCGCATTTGGACGCCACCACGGTTCTTTCCAGGCAGATTGCGGAACTGGGTATTTATCCTGCAGTGGATCCGCTGGACTCCACCTCCAGAATTCTTGATCCCAGGATCATCGGAGATGAACATTACAACACCGCAAGGTCCGTACAGTCGCTGTTGCAGAAGTACAAGGACCTTCAGGACATCATCGCCATTCTTGGAATGGAAGAGCTTTCCGATGACGACAAAGTTACCGTTTCCAGGGCCAGGAAGGTTCAGAAATTCCTTTCCCAGCCTTTCCACGTAGCCGAGCAGTTCACCGGAACTCCAGGGAAATATGTTACCCTCGCTGATACCATTCGTGGTTTCAAGGAGGTTCTGGAAGGAAAACACGACGAAGTTCCGGAGCAGGCCTTCTACATGGTAGGTGGCATTGAAGAGGTTCTGGAAAAAGCCAAGGGTATGAAAGAGTAGTAGAGAATTAACGTCGAACATCCAACATTGAACGCTGAACATCGAAGAAGGAAGTGAATCTTTTATGGACGGACAAGAGTTTTTACTAGAAATCATTACTCCCCAAAGGGTGGTCTATAGCCAGAAGGTGTTGAGCGTCACCGCCCCTGGTAAGGACGGATACCTGGGGATTTTGGCGAACCATGCGCCCTTGCTCACCAGCCTCAAGCCGGGCAAGATCGAAATCAAGAAGGCGGATGACCTCATCGCCACCACCATTAATGTCCAACAAGGTTTCCTGGAGACCAGCAATAATAAGGTGGACATCCTGGTGGACGATGCCGAGATTGAGGAGTGAGGGAAGGATATTTTAGATTGTAGATTTGGTGATTTCAGGTTTGGGGTATATTTTATTTAAATTTAAACAAAAACCTACCACCAATCTAAAATCACAAATCTAAAATGCTTTTCTAACTTCCCTTCTTAAGCTTCCCACTGAATTTCCCTTTACATTTCTCCAACTTCGCTCCTGTCCGTATGCCTTTGAAGCTGAACTTCTTGTAGTCCTTCTTCTTGGAATAGTTCAGAGTAAAGTGAAGTGCATACCCCCCATCCTTTTCTATAAAGGCTCCAGCGACCCTACTCTTGTGTCGCATGACCACATAGGTAAAAGGGTTAGCGCCTTCCCTGTTGATGATGTCATGCTTTCCGTCAGCCGGAATGTAGATGTAGCCCTTCCCGATTTTGCTTGAATCATGCCCCACCGTTATTTGCTCCGAGGACTCTGCGCATTTTCCGTAGCCCACATCTCCCTGGAAACTTCCTGCGAAGCGGGAATTGTCCTTCGCAAAAGCGAAACCCGGAATCAGTAATACTTGTGCAACAAAAAGAGTCGCCAAAAAAAATCGCTGCTTTTGCATCTTTTACCTCCTTTTCAAAAAGTTTGTTAAAATCAAAGGCAAAATAAATTTCACCACAGAGAAACAATAAAAGAAAAACAATTTTAACGCAGAGTTCGCAGAGAAAAGATTAAGGGAAAAACAAAAAATTATCACAAAGAGTTAAAGAGCAAAAGAGGGTAAAAGGCTAATTCAATTAATTTTTTTGTTTTCCTCTGCACCCTTTGCGAGCTCTGCGTTAAATTATTGCATTCTTAGTTCTTTTTGGTTGCGGCTTCGCTACGCTATGCGCCTCGCTTTCCTCGTAACCCGTCCTTCGCCTTTTCGTCCCTCGGTTTTTCCGCCCTACCTCGACCTAGCCTGCAAGACCACCTCATCGATGTTTCCCTGCACCGGGAAATCACCACTGCCGTTGGACCAGTTCTCGCCGTCGGAGAAAACCCTTAGGCTCACATCCTGAAAATTGAAAAAGAATTCGTATTTTGTTACCCATCCTCCGGCGACTTCGCTGCTTGTTGTGGACCGGTATCCGGGGAAGAGGGCTTCGCATTTGGCAATTTGCTCGGGTTTTACCACCCGCACCACCTCACCTGCCCCGGACCGCCAGTAGGAGATGATGGTGACGCTCCCGGGTTCGTCGCCATAAACCAAGATGGACGCGCACCCAGCAAGTGTGCAAAAAAGCATTGCCAGTAATCCTGCTTTCAAATTATTTTTGTGAGTCATTCGTTACCTTTTGCCGATCTTCAATACGTTAAAATCGCGAATCAGAGTAGGATACGCAAACTACTAAGCAAAGGCAAGGACTGGTTAGCAGGGAGTAAGTAGTAGGGAGTAAGGAGAGGCGGGTTTCGTGTTGCAGGTTA
>JAJDAS010000499.1 GCA_029261755.1 Nitrospinia bacterium | reverse complement strand
TGTTTCTTTGCTGTAATGTTGGCCGCAAATATTCATGCAGCCATTACTACCATAATTTGAAGCACGTGTCCTTAGCAAAATATGTGGGACATTGTCAGATTCCCATGGGTTACTACAAACTGCCTCAACTTTTTGAGAACTTACGAAATTTGAACCAAATAAGCGGATATAGCCAAAAACGCTGAAAAGAATATTACCACCCACGGCGGGACTGCTTCTTGGAGGTATGCTTCTTGGCGGGGTGCTTCCTGGAAAGGCGTTTTTTGGCAAGACGCTTCTTGGCAGGACCTTTCTTCTTCCCAAATCGATACTCAATTCCGGCGTTGATGGAATAGTCGGCAAAGGTTACATCGGTGATGTTTTCCGTCATGGAGGCTTGCAAAACGAAGTTTCTCGGCAGGTCGTATTTGAATCCGAGGACCACTGCGTCCCCCCCTTCCTCCAGAACGGGAATTCCCACATTTCTCAAGGCGGTTTGGGTGGAGATGAACTGGAGAATCAAGGAGGTCTTCCTCCAGGAATATTCGGTGGAAATGATGGCGGTGAAGACGTTATCCGGTTTATACCCCGACCCCAGTTTTAGCTCCCCCAGGAACATATAAGCGAAATCGGCCTGGATGTGAAAGTTCCCAAAACTTTTGTGCGCCAGGAGAGAAATTCCGAAATCGAAGGAACCGCTTCCCATGCCCTTGGACTCATCTCCCGTGGGTGTCTTTATTTCAAAGCGGGTGGAAAGATCCATGGAAGTCAGGCTTTTTTCCTCCATCAAAGCGAGCTTGGCCCTCAGGGTGGTGTCTCCAATTCCAGCAGCGGAGCCATTCATATCGAGCCACACTTCATTGTTGTGGATTAGATTGATCCTAAAGGCGTCAACCGGCCTTAGCGTTCTGGAATGTGATGGTTTGCTTACCGTTTCCTCCACAAAGTCGATAAAGCCGTCCAGAAAACCACCATGGTAATGAAGGATAGCCGTGGAGATCCCCAACTCAAGCTTGTCTGTAATTCCCGTGGATAGGTCAAATCGGTACTGGGTCAGTTCCGAATCGAGGAGCACGCTGGAAAGGCCGCTATGGCTACGGTTGCTGACGATGGTATTGGATTCATCGATATCGAAAAGAATTTGGTAATCCCCTTTTTCGAGGTTTTCCGCCTTCAGAGGCCGATAGTTCAGAAAAAAAAGGGTGGCGGGAAAGCTGTTGGAGACATTGAGAGGACCCCGATGTTTGGATGGACCGGAGGCTCCCCTTTTACGCGCGTCCGCTGAAGTTTCCCCTAAAAGGAAGAGAAAAAGCGTAAACACCAGGCATTTTACAATAAAGGATTTCATTTTTTTTTCGTAAGTTCATGGCGTAGAGCGTCAAATACACAATCACGGAGCCACGCATGAGGTCTTTTCCGACATAGCGATAGAGAAAATTTTGCCTGGTGGAAACCATTGGCAATTTTCAAAGAAAACCCTTGTTTTGAGCATTTCGCCCCCATGGGGCAAAGCGTACGGGTATTCGTCCACCGGAATCGCCATGGTCCAGTCCGGTAAAAAAACCTCTGTTTTGACGTTTTCTACAATAATAGCAAAATTCAGGCCATTGGATGAAGAGGGAGGGGGGTGAAGGCAGCTTGTGGGTAGTTGGCGAAAGAGGGACCGACACGAAAAACGGCCCGGAGAAAAGGGAACTTTTTAAGCAAAAAAAGCCAGGAAGCAGGTTTTCCCGGCAAAAGGCAGGCAGGGGAGGGTTACGCGAAAAGATTGACTTTGGAGCCTTTGGAGGAGGATGTTCGATTTTCCACGATGTTCTTGTTTACTTGAATCTGAAGATCGGCACTTTTCTTTTGAAGCGAAAAACCGACTTTGCTCTTCGTCAACTGCTTTTTCTGTGCATTCACCTGATTAACGGACCCACCAATAGTTCCAGTGTCCGCTGACCGAATATCCATTTTTCATCTCCTATTTTCTCCCTTATAAATATACTACCTGTTAAAGCAAAATGCAATCAAAAAAAAAGTACCAATTCAGCGCTCTCCTTAAGAAGCGGAATGTAAGGGACGGGTCAGAAATAAATTGGTGTTTTTTAGCGCTCAGATTTAGGTTAGATTTGGCCGATACGATTGAGCGAAACCGCAGCAATAGCAGCGTTTTTTGACCGTTGTGGTCAAATTGTCGAGGATTTCGCGATTGAGGGCCGGTCAAAGATGGCCTGAATCTGAGATGCTAAAATGCTAAGTTATTTCTGACCCGTTCCTAAAGGCAGAAATATGGAAAAGGTTGCGCCAAAATCCATCTTGCTTTCCAGGGTTATAAATCCTTTGTGGTTTTCAACTGCCCGATGGACTGTGGCCAACCCCAGGCCGGTTCCCCTTTCCTTGGTGGTGAAGAAGGGTTCGAAAATCTTCATACCATTTTCCTTGTGAATACCTCCGCCCTGGTCTTGGATATCGATTCTCAACATGGGCGGGGAATCTACGGGCGGCTCCTTTCCAAGCTTCCATTGGGCCTCGGATGGTAAGGAGACACTTTCCACAGGAGAATCCGAAGAAGGCCACTTCTCGGTGCTGATCTCCAAACAACCTCCCTCCGGCATGGCTTGAATGCCGTTCAGGCACAGATTCCAAAGGACCTGTCTCACCTGCAAAGGATCAACATTGCAGAAAAGGCCGCCGTCATTCAAAGCCATTTTGATCTCGACATTTTGTTTGAACTCCCTGCTGTTTTTTAAAAGCGCCACTGTGTTCTCGATTAGGGGAGCAATTTTCGCCTGGGTGAATTTAGCAGGTTTGGGATTCGCAAAGTCCAGGAATTGAGAGATAATTTGGTTTAGTCGGTTCGCTTCCTCCACCACGATATCCATAAGCCTCATGTTCGGTCCACTCAGATGCAGTTCTCCTCTCAAAACCTCGGTGGATCCGCTCAAGGAAGCCAGGGGATTCCTGATTTCGTGGGCCAGGGAGGCGGACATCTGTCCAATGGCGGCCAATCTTTCCGTCTGCACCAGTTTTTTTTCCATCTCTTTTAAGTAGGTCAGATCCTGAAAAACCGCAATGCACCCTTTCACCTCGTTGATGTTGTTCAAGAGGCCGGAGAGGTTGACTCCCACATCGATTTCCTTTCCATCCTTGCGGATAAATTTCCCCTCGCTTCTGGAGAACGATGACGGCAGAGTGCTCATGGTTTGCCCCAAAATTTTATCTTCGAGAAAAGGGAGAACGTCCACGATGGATTTACCCCGGACTTCCTCTTGTGCATATCCGGTGATCCGCTCTGCCGCTTGGTTGAAGGAAGTGATCACCCAATCTATCCCGGTGGTCAGAAGGCCGTCACCCATGTACCGGACCACATTTTCGTGGAATGCTTGAAGTTCATCCAGGCTATCGCTTTTTTCAACCAGTTCCTCATGGGTACTGCGAAGTTTCTCCACCAGAAACCCGCTAAGAAAGGCAATGATGAAAAAGGCGCAGAAATTGAGATAGATGATATTGAACACATAATCACCGAACTCGGACATGGGAGACGGAGGATAGACACGGATGGGATGTAGCATTCCGTAAAACTCCAGATCCAGTAAAGCGCCGAAAGTAATGGTGGACAAAGACGCTGTGATATAACCGGCCTTCCTGGACAGGATGATAGTCGCCGAAATGATGGAGAAATTGAAGAGGATGGAAAAAGGACTGTCGATACCTCCGGTGATGAAGATCACCCCCCCCTCTATCAAGACATCCGCCGCAATCTGGATATAGCAGAAAAGGGTAAGGTTTCTGACCCTTTTTAAGACAATGGCGTAAACAAGGGTCAAAACATAGGTGGTAGCGATGAGGGTGCTGATGGGTATGATATTGGGGAGACCCAAATCACTTTGGAAGACGACGATGGCTCCAAGAAAGCCGGTGAGCACCAGGACCCGCAACAGCATCAGGGCCTTGATCCTTCTCAGGAATTCCTGCTGCCCCCGATGGTTCGTAGCGGGTTCCATGTCAAAATATTCCTTTTTCAGGTAATCCTGTTGACTGGTGAAGTTCAAGAAACCGGGGAGGTGGAATCTATTTAAACATTAACATCGAACTCCCAGCATCGAACGTCGAAGAAGGAAGGGAGTGGTGTAACCCTTCTTCAATATTTCGTATAGCCAGGATCAGAACACTTCTCCCATCTTGAAGATGGGCAGATACATAGCCACTACGATGGTACCGATGACGATACCGAGAAAGACCATGAGCATGGGCTCCAATAGAGAGGTCATAGCTTCAACCGCAGTATCCACTTCTTCGTCATAAAAATCGGCTATCTTGGCCAGCATCGTGTCCAGGGCGCCGGCCGCCTCCCCGATATCGATCATGGACACCACCATGGGAGGGAAAACCTTTTCGCGGCTTAAGGGCGCCGACATGGTTTGCCCTTCCTTGATGCTTTGAATGATGCCGAAAATGGCGTTCTCCACCACCTTGTTCCCTGCCGTTCTGGCGGTAATATCCAGCGCCTCTATGATGGGTACGCCGCTGGCTAGAAGAGTTCCCAAAGTTCGGGTGAACTTTGCCACGGAAACCTTCTGGATCAATGGACCGGCCACAGGTAGTTTGAGGAAGAGAGCATCCATGTTCAACCTTCCCTTCGGGGTGGCATAATACCGTTTGAGAAGCCAGTAGATCGCAGCCCCAACGGCCACAACATAATGGGTGTAATGTTGAAACAGTTCACTCAAAGTCATGACAAACCGGGTCAGGGCGGGCACTTCCTTACCCATATCCTCGAACATGGAGACAAAGACGGGTATAACAAAAATAAGCAAACCTGCTACGATGACTAAGGCTATAGCGAGAATTACGATGGGATACATCATGGCGCTCTTGATTTTTGTCTTCAGGGCCATGGCCTTTTCAATATAGTTGGCCAGCCTGTTCAAAATGGTATCCAGGAGCCCACCCACTTCCCCGGCTTCAATCATGTTGGTGAAGAGATTGTCAAAAGTATCCGGGTGTTTCCTTAGGGCGTCGGAAAAGGTGTCTCCACTTTCCACGCTAACCTTAATCTCAGCTATCTTTTTCCCGAAGGCCTTGTTTTCCGTCTGGGTGGAGAGAATTCCCAGGGCTTGCACGAGAGGCAAACCAGCATCAATCATGGTGGAAAACTGTCTGGTAAAGACCACCAGATCTTTTTCAGTAATTTTCGGTTTGCCGAAAGTGATCTCCATCGGCTTCTTTTTTAACTTTACGATTTCTACATATTGTCTTTTGAGGATGGCTTGCGCTTCGTCCTTGGTTTTAGCTTCCAGTTCACCTTCGGTAAGTACGCCACCCTTTGTTTTTGCGGAATATAAAAATTCAGCCATAAAGTCCTCCCGCTCTAAAAAATATCTCTTTTGAATTTTTTGCCGGTATTGGCAATCCTGAGCTGGAAATTACTATAATAGAATAAGTTGGGCAGAGCATCTTTTAGTTTCCCCAGCCAAAACAACAGCTTTGGGGGCTATGCTAACAATTTTCCGACCCGTTGGCAAGGCGACATTTCATTGACAACCTATGCAAAGTACGACATTATAAATAAGCTATCAATTCAACTCCTAATTTAACTGAACAAAAAGAGAGGGACGTTATGGCGGAAAATGAAGAAAAAGAAGAAGGCACCGAAAACGATGAATACACCGATGATGAAATAGACTCGATCATGGATGATGATGAGCTGGCAGGCTCCGAAGCTGCAGGGAGTAAAACCCGTTCTAAAAATACCAAGCTTGCGCTAATTGGCGGAGTAGCCCTGGTTCTCATTGCCGCTATCTATTTCGGGTCAACGAATTTGGATATCCTCCTTGAGAAAAAAGACCAACTGATGGTGATGGTGGGCCTGAAGAAAGAGACCCCAAAAATATCCGAGGAAGAAAAAGCAGCCCTGGAGGAAGAGAAAGCAAGGCTGGAGGCCATCGCTCAATTAGAGGAGGAGGAACGACTGGCAGCCCTGAAAAATGAGCCGGCTCCTGAAGAAGATGTAGCTGAGGAAGTGACTGAGGAGCCTGAGTCCGAACCTGTCTCGGAGCCAGCACCCCAACATGCGGAAGAAACGGTTAAGGAAGAATCCTCGAAAATCAAGGAAAGCGAAATTGCTTCCGGTGGAGAGCCCATCGAACCTTCAGAACCTCCCGCCGAAACTCCTCCTGTAAAAGCAGTGGCAGCGCCTCCTATGGCATCATCGGGAGAATTTGCCATCCAGGCAGGTACTTTTGGGGTCAAGCAAAACGCAATAAAGCTCATCAAAAAGTTTACGGATCAAGGATACCAGGCCTACGGCATCCCCCATCACGGTTCGGGGAAATACCATACCGTTAACGCCGGCCCTTTCTACAGCAAACCGGAGGCGCAAGAAGCGGCGCGGGAAATGAAAAGCAACGGAATCCGGTCCCCAAGGGTTACCTACGATAGCAATGATGCCTCATACCTGGTGGTAGCAGGAAAATCCAAGTCTGCTTACGATTCGGAAATGTTAGCGGGCAAAGTCAGGAGGCTGGGTTACAAGGCATCCAGCGAATATAAGAAAGGGGCTGGCGCCATGACCGTAGTTTATGTAGGCAATTTCGCGACCCGGGCCGAGGCGGAAAAGGTGCGTAGAAACCTTCCCAAGAAAGAAGTCCCTTCTTCCTTGATTGTGAAAAGCCCCAAACAAAGAAGATGAGGGGCTACGCTTTTTCCAGGACCTTGCCTGGAAAAAGAGGCCTCTTTGAGGTAGTTGAACAAAGTAAAGATTTAACATCGAACATCCAACATCGAACGCTGAACATCGAAAAAGGTAGGTTTTTTATAATAAAACGCTTGTATCCGAGAATGTTTTTTTCAAAAAATTATACCTTCTTCGATGTTGGATGTTCAGTGTTCGGTGTTCGATGTTAAAAGCAGCCCTACCTATCAACCTCGCTCTCCCGCCATTTGTCGAAGCCGTCCTCGGAAGTTACTTTGACGGTAAATGGGACAAATCCTTCCAAAACCGAATTGCCAGAGATGTGGCGGAGCTTTCCTTTTTGTTCACCAGAGGAAAACTGGAGAGCTTGCGAGGGGGCCATTACATGGCCCGGAAAAGATTTCGCGACGCCTATATCTGCTATTATCTTCCCGCCAATCTGCTAAAAACGGTTTTCCTGCTGGAAAAAGCTTGGGATTCCACGAACTCCTGGCATGAAAAAAAAGAGTTTTCCATCCTGGATGCCGGGTGTGGCCCAGGCACTGCCGGAATAGGCACAGCCATTTTTTTTCAATCAAAAGCCCTTGAGCAAGGCTGGAAACAGTTCAAACTACGAATCCATTCCCTAGATAGCTCCCCGGAGATCCTTAAAGAAAATTTTCAACTAACCCGTAATTTTTCCCATGCCTTGCAAAAGGGTTTCCCGGGATTAGTTGTGGACCAACATCTCCATCATGCCAACCTTTCGGAAGGGTGGAAAGCCCTGCCTCCCGCCCTCCGACAAAACTCACTGGACGCGTTGTTTTTCTCCAATGTTCTTGCGGAGATGGGAGCCGAGGAGTTACCTTTGCGGAAAACAGGAGAAAATAAGAACCCTGCTTCGCATGAGGAGCAAGGGAACCGGGGGCTGGTCCATTTCGTTCATAAAGCCTTGTTGCCCACCGGGTTGGCCTTTTTCCTGGAACCGGCCCAGAGGACTTATGCTCGAAGACTCCTTTCCTTGCGGGACACCTTCGCGGAAGACTCCAATTTTCAAATTCTTTCTCCCTGCCCAAACATCCTCAAATGTCCGGCCTTGAACCTCTCGGAAAAAGATTGGTGCCATGACCGTATCCAATGGGAAAGACCGGGTTTTATCGCTTCCATTGATCGACTGGCCGGAATCAGCAAGGAGTCGCTAAAATTTACCCATCTCATGGTTTCCCTGGGAACGCCAAAGGAAAATCATGGAGACCTCCACCGCTTTGTGGTAGTGAGTGAGCCCATGAAGGGTAAAGGGAAGTTTATGATTTTCCTCTGCGGGGTGGAGGGGAGGTTTCGATTTGAGCTTTTGAAAAGGGATCTGAGCGAATCCAACCGAGGATTTTGCCGGCTGAGGCGCGGCGACAAAATCTTTTTATCCGGTTTTACGCTCAAAAACGAAATAAAGAGATTGGATCAAGACTCCGTTGTCCGCCTTGAGCTTTAGTTCCAAAGAGGTTGTAGATTTTTGTTGACAATCCTTACATTCACCTAACCAACTGCTCGTACATTTTCACTGCGGCATTCGCCTCCCTCAACAAGGGCAGGTTCAGCGTCGCTGCCTTTTTCAGGTCTACCACAGAAATTTTGTTGGACCCGCCACTGGTAATTTTCTCCAGAACCGCCTTGTACTCCACCCAGAGGTTTTCTATTTCCCTTAATTGATTACGAATAGCGGGATCTTTAACGCCGGGCAACTCCAACCCTTGGTCTCCCTTCAAAAGGCCCGTTAAGGTGCGCTGGAACAGGCTAGTGGTTTTCCTGAGGTCTCTTTTGCTTTTGTTAGGGTCGATGCCGAGGGAGACCAGGAGCAGTTCCTTGGTCATCTTTTGGGTCAGCATCCTTTGCTTGCCGGAAAGGTTCAAAGTAACTGCCATGCCAGGGCTTAGCTTGGAGCCACCCATGCTTTTTGCGTGGTTTTCAAACATCTTCACCGCTTTGTTCATGTTTTTCAACAGCGGCATATTTCTCTGGGCGATTTCTTCCAGTAGGGCTTTGGAGGTGTTTCCATTCAAAACCGAGTTGACATCCTTCCTGAAATCTTTCCAAAGAATGGCAACTTTTTCCAATTGTAACATAATCTTCGGATTACCCACCCTCACCAGATTCAGGTCGGCATCGCCGTGAATCAAACCTTTCAAGGTCTTGTGGAAAAGCGTAGCGGTTTTTGCCAGGTTTTCCTTATTCTGCTCTATTTTAATGCCCTTTGCTATCAATAGCATTTCCTTGCTCATTTTTTGGGTCAGCATCCTCTGCTTCCCCGATAAGTTCATGAGAGTTCCCATCTCCTGTTGGGTGGCCGCGTACAAAGGATTCAAAAAAATAAAATTAGAAACAGCGGCAAATAGAAAAACTGAAATTGTTTTATACATGATAAACCTCCCTTTCTAAATTATAGCCAAAGATATTTGAAATTTAGAAACAACTAAAACCCAAAACATAGCCCACGAAACACACGAAATGGCACAAAAAAAAAACAAAAAAACTAAAACCTTATACACCGCAGAGTTCGCAGAGAACGCAGAGAAAGGCACAAGAATAAATCAATTATTTTGTTTTTATCTTTTCTCCGCGTTCTCTGCGAACTCTGCGGTAAAATTTGTTTTGTTCTTGATTTTAAAAGAATTTTAGATCGTGAGAGATGGATTCTCAGAATCACCATGTAAGGATCTAACCTCTTAAATGTTTTGCCAAAACCGCAAACAACTCCTTAGACTGCACCGGTTTGGCCAAGTGTTCCGTGCAGCCGGCTGTGATCTGGAGCCCCTCGGCTTCGGATCCGGCGCTTGCCGTGAGGGCAATGATGGGTGTTTCGTTAAACTCCGGCAAGCTGCGCAACTGTTTGGTGGCTTCCAGACCTCCCATCACCGGCATCCGGATGTCCATCAGAATCAGTTCGGGACGAAACGACCTGGCCATCTCAACCGCTTCCTTGCCATTTTTGGCAGCCGCTACTTTATGGTTGTGAATACTCAATATATCGAGAACTAGCGCCAGATTAGTTTCGTTGTCCTCCGCTACTAAAATACGGTGGCCCATAGGCGGATTCATCTCAGTCTCCAACTCCTCTTCCTGTTCGCCGGGCTCCACATCCATATTTTTTTTTATGGGGATCGTAAACCAAAAGGTACTTCCCTTCCCCAGTTCACTCTCAACGCCGATGTCTCCTCCATGTAGTTCCACTAAACGCCGAGTGAGGGCCAATCCGATCCCCGTACCGCCTAACTGTTGGTCGCGGGCATGATCCGTTTGATAAAATTCGGAAAAAATATTTCCCAGATCCTGTTCTTCGATCCCAACCCCGGTATCCATAACCTCCACCCGGTAGCCGGCATCTCCCTCCCGGGATGTCCGAACCTCTACCCGGCCTCCCTCCGGCGTATATTTGAGCGCGTTGGTAAGGAGATTCAACATGATTTGGCGGCATTTCCGGCAGTCCACGGTGATCGTTGCCAAATCCGGGTCAATATGCGTTTCCACGCTTATATTTTTCTTTTTGAACTGGCCCTTCATCCAGGCCACCGGTGAAACGACAAATTCCTCCGGGAAGTATTTCCCCCACTGGATTTCCATAGAGCCGGCGTCTATCTTAGCTATATCGAGGATATCATTGATTTGGGCTAACAGGTGTTTGCCGCTACTATCCACCTGCTTCACATAGTCCAATTGCTTTTCGTTGAGATTCCCAAAAAATTGTCCGTGTAGCAGATCTGTAAATCCGATGATTGCATTGAGAGGAGTGCGGAATTCGTGGCTCATGTTGGAAAGAAAGCGTGATTTAGCCCGGTTGGCTTCCTCCAATTGAAGATTGGCGCCCTTGAGGTTTTTGACGGTATCGCGTAATTCCCTGGTTCTTCCTTCTACTGTCTTTTGCAAATTATGCTGCTCCTTTTCCAATTCCTCTTCTATCTGTTTGCGTTCAGTGATGTCCTGGATAGTGCCAAGAGAACGGACCGGGTTTCCTTCCTTGTCATATTCCGTTTTACATTTTTCGTTAACATACTTGATTTCACCGTCTTTTCTCAGGATCCGGTGTACAATATTGAATTGTGTTTTTTTGTCAAGAGAATCCTTGAAAGCTTTTTTCACAAACTCTTTATCTTCGGGATGAACCATGTCTATGAATTGTTCGAAGAGCACGGCATACTTCCGGGGCGCCAAATCAAAAATACGGAAAGCTTCATCCGAACAAACCAGTGCATTGGAACCTATATCCAATTCCCAAGAACCCAAATGCGCGATTTGCTCAGCTTCCCTCAGCCTGGCTTCATTTTTTTGAAGCGCCGATTCTGCTTTCTTACGCATACCCTTTTCACGAAGGGCCATGATTCCGTATGACAGATTGTTGGCCAAATCCTGCAGCAGGTTTATTTCTTCCTTTTTAAATGCATCCGGTTCTTTGCCGTAAATGGCCATCATCCCAAATACATTTTGGTTTTCTTTCAAAGGAAGAGCTAAAATGGAGCTGTAACCGCGTTTATGCGCCTCCTCTTGCCATGGCTTAAAGGCCGGGTCTGATTGGGCATTCTGAAGCACAAAAGGTTTGCCCGTGCGAATAGCCATCCCGGCTGGACCACAGCCCCGGGGTTTTTCAGCCCATGTAACCTTCGCATTTTCCAGGTACCCTTGCTCGAATCCTGCATAGCCCATGGGTTTTACGGTTTTTCCCGCGTCTTGTTGAGCATATCCCACCCATGCAAACCGGTAATCAGCCGTTTTCACTATTACGTTGCAAATTTCGTTAAGGAGTTTCTCTTCATTCTCTGCTAAATAAAGAGCCCTGTTAGCTCCACTCAAGGCACGGAGAGCACGATTGGTGTGATGAAGTTCTTTCTCGGCTTTTTCACGTTCCCGGACTTCCAGTTTCAATGCTTCATTGGTTTTTTGAGATTGTTTTTGTAAATGCTGAAGCCGCAGGTGGGTTGTGACGCGGACAAGAACTTCATCTAAGTTGAAGGGTTTGGTGATAAAGTCAACTGCTCCAACCTCAAACCCTTTTATCTTTTCAGGGGTTTTATTGAGCGCGCTCATGAAAAGCACCGGGATTTCCTTGTACTCGTCTATCTCTTTCAATCGGCGGCAGGTTTGGTAGCCATCCATTCCGGGCATCATTACATCGAGGAGAATAATATCCGGTGTGCTTTCTTTCAAGCATTCGAAGACTTCTTCTCCACTCTCCAGTTGTAAAAACCTGAGCCCGAGCTTCTTTAAATGAGTTCTCAAGAGAAGCGTGCAATGAGGGTCATCATCAACTATCAAAATTTGGCTTTTTTTGATCTCTTCTATATCCATTGTTCCAGGCTTGCTCGGTTTTATCTATCGGTTTCATCAACTGGTTTTGAACTTAGACACCATGTCCTGTAATTCCGTGGCCATTTTAGCCAGATCTTCCGAGGAGCTATTGATCTGGGTTGCCCCGGTACTGGTATCGCGTGCAGCGGTATTGACGCCCTGGATATTGCTTGATACGTCATTTGCTCCCTTGGCCGCCTCGCCAGCATTTTTGGATACTTCGCTGGAGCCTTTGGATATCTCGGATATGGAGGAAGCGATATTGTTGGCTCCTTTTGCCGCCTCGGAGATGTTGCTGGCAATCTCATTCGCCGTCTTGGTTTGCTCATTGACGCTGGAGGTAATATTGGATTGCAGGTCGTTCACGCCACTGATGGTCTTTGCAATCTCTTCAATGGCGGATACGGCGTTGGAGGTGTTTTCCTGTACCCCGGCGATTCTGTTGGTGATATTTTCCGCCGCCTGGGCGCTTTGGTTGGCCAATTCCTTCACCTCGTTGGCAACCACCGCAAACCCTCGTCCGGCGTCTCCTGCGGAGGCGGCCTCGATGGTGGCGTTCAAGGCCAGGAGATTGGTCTGTTCTGCAATTCGCTTGATGTCGTCGATAACCTGGCCGATCTCCCTGGCTGCTTCGGCCAGGCTTTGCATGGTTGCGCAAGCCTCCACGGCCTTTTCGGTAGCTTCATCTGAGACCTTTCCAGCTTCATCCGCGTTACTGGACACCCCATTGATGGAGGAACTCATCTCTTCAATGGCGGAGGCCACGGTGTTTACATTGGTGGACATCTGTTCTGCGGCGGAGGAAACGCCATTGATGTTCACACTCATTTCTTCGGCGGCCGAGGCCATGGTGACGATATTAGTGGACATCTGTTCCGTGGTACCTGCCACGGTCTCTGATTGGTGAGCCGTCTCCTCGGAATTGCTTGCCATTTGTGTAGAAACAGTGGATAACTCCTGAGAGGCGCTTGCCAGCTTGTCTGCGTTATCCTTGATGTCCGTAACCATCTTGCTAAGTTCGCCGGCCATTTGGTCGAGAGAATTGCCCAGTTCGCCGATTTCATCCCCCGTAGATAGTTCGATCCGTTGGGAAAAATCTCCGGTGGCCATGGCCTTAGCCAGCTCCACACTTTTTTGAACCGGGCCCGTTATGGAACGGGTGATCAGTAGGGCCACCACCACGATAGCGATGATTCCGATGATGGCGATAAAGGCCATCAGCCACTCAAGTTTTTTGATGGCAGCAAATGCCTCCGACTCGTCCATCTCCGCCAAAAGACCCCATACGGTGTCTCCAACTTTGATGGAAGTATAAGCAGATAAAACCGGGTTTCCGTTGTAGTCGGTGATGATTTTGGTGTCGGACTTTCCCGCCAAGGCTTCACTGGCCGCCTCCGTATCCACGCCTCCTTTGGAAGGATCCGCAAAAGAGGTTTTCACCGTGTGGTGTTTGGGGTCCAGAAAGGAGTCGGAGCGCATTAGTTTGTCGCTACCGATAAGGTAGGTCTCTCCGGTTTCTCCCATCCCCTCCCGTCGGGTCATAATCTTATTGATGGCTTCCAGTGAGAGTTGCAGGGCCACAATCAGTTCCACCTTTCCATCTCGGAGGATGGGCTGCGCGATGAAGGCGGCTGGTTCGCCATTGCTTGGGGCGTAGGGAGCAAAATCGGCAATTCCAATCTCTTTGGTTTTTAACACTTTTCTCGTCAGCTCACCAAGATTGGAATCACTAAATTTCCCATCCACGAAATTCGTCTTGTAATCCGCTTCTTTCGCAACCGTGTAAAAGCAGAAGCCGTTCTTGTTAATTAAAAACAGATCATAGTAGCCGTATTTTTTTATGTATTTTGTGAAGTAATCTTCCGTTTCTCCTTCCAAGATGGGCGCAATGGTCTCCTCCAGGCTTTGGGAACCCATGATGGCCCAGTGCAGTCCAGGAATCTTCAGAGGCGCATAAGCGGCGAGTTCCATACTACCCGTACTTCCCACCTTGATTCCCGCTCCACTCTTTCCAGCCAGTGCCATGAAAATCAGCGATCCGGATTTCTTTTTGCCGATCTTGCCTTTTTTTACTACCCGCTCGCTACGATAAAAACTTTCGCCGTTCACTTCACCCACCAAATAGTTTTCCCCGGTCTTGCCGAGTCCGGTTCGCGCCTGAACGATGGCGTTGATGCGGTCCACGGGCATCTGGAATATAAGGATGCCTACTTTTTTATTACCGTCGTAGATGGGGGAGGCGATGAAACTGGCAGCCGCTTCATAGGAAGGCGGGTAGAATTCGTAGTCAATGAGCGCCACTGCATCTTTTTCCGTTGCCTCATTTGCTTGTCGAAAAGCCTCCCCAAAATTGGTCTTAGCGTAGGGTCCGTCAATTAATGAGGTGGAATAATCCAACTCTTTGAAAACGGAATAAACAATGTCCCCTGTTTCGGGATCAACGAGAAAAATATCGTAGTAACCGAATTTTTCCAGGAATTCCCTGATAACCGGATGATAGTAGGCATGGTTTTCCGAATAGTTGGAGAGATCCTTGGCTGCATCCAGAAGATGTTTCGATCCCAGGGGATTTTTGTTGGCCTTTATGTAATGGTACTGAAGGGCAATGGAATCATCGTCCAGTTGATTAAAATAGTCCTCGGCGCCCGATGATTTACCGTCATTCTTGTTTTTATATTCCGTATCGAAGTCACCGGTATAGTAGGTCAACAGTTCGCTCCGCATATTCTTTAGCTCACGAGGCTTCACTACATTATCATAGCGAAAAGTACGAAAAGAGCCCTTAAAATGCCGCATGGCGTTGACGACCATGAGATCGCTGGAAAAGGTCAGGATCTGGTCTCTAATGGACTGAAAATAACGTTCAACGGCTTCGCGCTTGATATCCTTCACAGCGTTTAGTTTATCCTCGGCCTCTTGTTGGAGAGAGCTTACCGTATCCTCGAGAACTCCCAGATCTCTCTCGCGTTCAGCGAAAAATTGTTCGATCTGCGCCTTTTTGATCTCACGCACTCCTTCCAATTGATTGAAGGCCTGTTTGGAAAGGGCCATACTGGCGCTGTTGAGGGACATCAATCCGATAACCGCAAAGGGAATGACTCCAACGGCAAGGAAGGCCAATAAGAATTTTTTTCCGAGTTTCATGTTTTTAAGCATTTATAGGTTACCTCCCAAGAAAAGGTTAATGGATACTGATAATTTAAAAAAAATTAACATCGAACACCAAACATAAAAGATTTAACATCGAACATCGAAGAAGGTGGTATTGTTTAAAAAAACCTATTGTATTCAGGAATGTTTTTTAAGTTTTCCGCGTTTTTCGGCGGTTTTAATGCTGGTTACAAATATCCTTATTAATTCCACGGTTTCAGAGATCAAATCATCTGCTTTGGACGGAGGCTTGATGAGAGGAACATGTTGAATTAAAAGAAGACAGCGATGGGTCTCTCTGAGTTCTTTAAGGCAAATTTTCATTTTGTGCACAAAATCCTTTGGCGATTCCGCTGATTGGGCTTCACCGTGATTAAATAATGGCGAAGTCCCCGATCGCAGCAATTGCCCGCTAATATGATTGCCAGTCTGGGTCTTTGGAAGCGACTCCGCCAAGCGGATAATCCGTGCCGCGTAATCTAAGAGCCTATCCTCCAAGTCATATTTTCTTCCAACCATTTCCTTCCTTATTCGATGTTCAGTGTTCGATGTTCGACGTTAGCTCACTTGATTTTAAACTTCGACACCAGTGTGCCTAGTTCTTCCGCGATTTTTTTCAGGGTATCGGAAGATTCATTGATCCGGCCTGCCCTGGCGTTGGTGCTCCGGGCGCCAGCGCTTACGTTTTTGATACTTTTCGCCACTTCATTGGCGCCTTTGGCGGCCTGCCCGGAGTTTTGAGATACCTCGTTTGCTCCCTTTGCCACTTCGGAAATGGATGAAGCGATATTGGTAGAGCCTTTGGCCGCATCGACCACGTTTTTCGCGATATGGTTTGCGGCATCCGTTTGTTCAGCAACGCTTGAGTTGATTTGGCATTGCAACTCATTGATATTGTTGATTACGGCGATGATTTCATTGATGGCGGTGACCGCATCGCCGGTGCTGGCCTGGATGCCTTCGATCCTGGTGGTGATGTTCTCCGCTGCCTGGCCGCTTTGGTTGGCTAGTTCTTTTACTTCATTGGCCACCACCGCAAAACCACGGCCCGCATCGCCGGCAGATGCGGCTTCGATGGTGGCGTTCAAGGCAAGCAGGTTGGTTTGTTCGGCAATCTTTTTAATATCGTCAATGATCTGGCCGATCTCACCAGCAGCTTCCGCCAGGGTTTTCATGGTCTCCCCGGTATCCTTTGCCATTCGCGCCGCTTCATTGGAAACCTTGGCAACCTCATCGGTAAATTCAGCCTCTCCGGCTATGGAGGCGGTCATCTCTTCAATGGCCGAAGCCACTGAAGTTACATTGCCGGAAACTTCCTGGGCGGATGAGGAGATGTTCATGATGTTCATTCTCATCTGCTCGGAAGCGGAGGCCATGGTGGAAATGTTTGTGGACATGTTTTCCGTGGTCCCGGAGACGGTCTGGGATTGCCGGGCCGTTTCCTCGGAATTACCGGACATCTGGGTGGAGATGGTGGAGAGTTCAGCGGAGGCTTCCGCCAGTTCATTGGAATTTTCCTTGATCTCTCTAACCATCTGCCCGAGGTCTCCCGCCATCCGGTCCAGCGCCTCCGCCAACTCACCGATCTCATCACCTGAATGGATGTTGAGTTGTTGTGAGAAGTCACCGGTGGCCATGACCTTCGCGAATTCCACACTCTTACGAATGGGTCTGGTGATGGATCGAACCAGGAAGAGGGCTAAGCTTATGGATAGGAAGAGAGTAACAGTGGTAATGCCCACGTACCAAAATAGTGACACACGAGCTGCATGCCTAACTTCATAAGCTCGTTGGTTCAAATCTCCGGACAACTTATCTTCCATCTCTTTCAGAATATTGATCTTGCCTGTTTGCATTTTGAACCAATAGAGGGAGTCCACCCCAAAATTTCCTTCGCTTGCTTTTTTAAAAGCGACGTTTCTTATCCTTTCCGTTTCATTGATAAACTGCCCGCTCATCTTTCTTTTATAAAAGGATTTTTGCCCCTCCGTGGCAACGGAGAAAAATACCCTGGTATAAACATCTTGTCCCAGCACCAGCGAATTGAATTTTCGAAGCATTCCTGGGCCGAACTGGTTCCTGGCGAAGGTATTGCTGAGAACAGCCCTTTCTATTCCCGCCCTCTCTTTTCCCTGGAGAAAGTTGGCATAGGCGGAGGTTAAAATAGCAATCTCCGCGTTGGAACTGATCTTAGGGATATAGGCGATGACGTTGAGGCAGAAGGCATTGGTTTCCGTATAAAACCCGATGGCATCGGCAAGGGAAATTTTCAACGCAGTTACAGCTTCTCTTTTATTTTTGATTCTGCTGAGATTTTTCAAAATATTGTCTAAAAAATCCTTCAACTCGCTTCCATATCTTTTTTCATCAAAATCGTTTAAAAATTTATTTAAACTTGCGATTCTCTTGTCCGTAACAATTCGTTGAGTGGGGAGTTCGGAGGTAAATTTCTTCCCTTCACTTCCCAGGAATCCTGCAGTCATTCCTCTTTCTTTTTGCGTTTCATGCACCAGAGCGCTTAACTGTACCGCCAGGGAGGATAGTTGCTCCACTCTGCCCATTTCGTCTGCCAAAATGGATTTTTCCCATACCCCCTGGCCCGAGAAAAAAAAGAGGCCCAAGAGTGGAAAAAAGAGCATCAATACAATCTTTGTTTTTATTCTGGTTTTAATCATAGGGTACTTGCGCTTTCTTTTTTTAAAATCTTTTTGAAATAAGTGAAAATTAGTGGTTAAAAAGTTTTTGTTCTTTTTTTATGCCTTTGTGACTTAGTGGTTAAAAAATAAAGAATCTCGGGGCTACGCAACCTTGAACTTCTCCACCATACTCTGTAACTCGACGGCCATCTTAGCCAAATCTGCGGCAGCGCTATTGATGTCGTTTGTAGCGAAATTGGTATTGCCCACACCCTTGTTAACATCTTGCATGTTCTCAGACACGTTGTTAACACCTTTGGCCACCTCTCCGGCGTTATTGGAAACCTCACCAGCGCCCTTGGAAATTTCCGAGATGGCAGCAGCAATGTGGCTCGACCCCTTCGCCGCCTCTGCTACGTTTTGGGTTATCTCACCTGATGTTTGAGTTTGTTCGTTGACGCTTGAAGTTATCATGGTCTGCAGGTTATTGATCTCGCTGATGATGGCGGATATTTCTTCAAAAGTGGACACCGCTTTTTTGGTGCTTTCCTGAATACCGGCGATCCTGGCGGTGATGTTCTCAGCCGCCTTACCACTCTGGCTGGCCAGCTCCTTCACCTCATTAGCTACAACGGTAAATCCTCGTCCAGCATCCCCGGCGGAGGCGGCCTCGATGGTGGCGTTCAAGGCCAACAGGTTGGTTTGCTCGGCGATTCGCTTGATGTCGTCGATGACCTGTCCGATCTCCCGCGCCGCAGCAGCGAGGGGCCTCATAGTCTCACCAGCTAATTTGGCTTTGCTATCGGCGTTTTCGGAAACCTTGCCGGCTTCTTGCGCGTTTTCCGCCACACCTTTTATGGAGGCGCTCATCTCTTCCATGGCGGAGGCCACAGTATCCATATTGGTGGATAACTGCTCTGCGGCAGAGGAAACGCTTTGGACGCTTGTGTTCATCTCCTCGGCGGAGGAAGCCATGGTGGAGATGCTGGTGGACATTTGGTTTGCAGTATCAGCGGCGGATTCGGATTTTTGGGACATACTCTCGGAGTTCTGGGTCAACTGGGTGGAAGAGGCGCTTATTTCCGTGGAAGCCGACGCCACTTGCGACGCCTTTACCCCTATATCCTTGATGATGTCATTCATTTTCCGGGAAAGACTATTAAAGCTCTCCGTTAGAGTGCCGATTTCATCCTGGCTGCGGATCTCAATCTGTTCTGTAAAATCATTCTCTTTTTCCGTTTCAACGATTGCCGACACCACATGGTTGATTCCTCCGGATATGGAGTTCCCTAGATATATGGATATCAACGTACCGGATACAAGAAAAACGGCTAAAAACAGAATTGCGTAATTGATGCTGGCGCTTGATTCTTTCACGATTTGTCCGGTTGACTGGTACAGTTCATCCATCTGCTCTTTTACAAAGATCTCGATGGCATCTCCCATTTTTGCCGCAAATGGGTCAAAGTTCTCCATCATTTTGTTTCCTTCTTCCGGCCCGGACTTGATATAAACATCCGCCATTTTCTTGCCCATTGCATAAAAGCCCTGGAAATTACTTTCCAGATCCGCTAATTTATCCAGCCCCTCCTGATGGTTCTCTTCTTCAAACATATTTTGGAATTTTCCTAACAATTCTTCAAAACGTTTTGCGTAATTCTCCGCTTCCTGGTAGCCGTCATCAAATCCCTCCATCCCACGGGTGGCGGAGATATCCGTCAGCCATTGCTGCACCTGTATGATGCATAATTTCATTTCCGCCGCATCCAGGGCAAAGGGAGCTGACTCCGTATTCGCAAGGACAGCCTTATCTTTGATCCCCTGAAAATATACAATGTTCAACACTCCGCTGATTACCGATAACAAAATCAGCGACCCAAATCCGAGAAACAGTTTTCTTTTGATTGTAAACATTGTATTGCCTCCTCAATAAATGTTTAAGAAAGATACCCCATACCCCTTAAAAATAGTGACAAGTAACGAGTGACAAGTGACAAGAAAAACCTGTTGCAACTCATAACTTGCTACTCGTAACTATTTTCCTTTCTGACACCTCTTCACCTCCTTTTAAAGAAAGCAGTAAGGACGGGGCCTCGGACCACAGAGACCCCATCCCATTGCTAATGGTTCTGTTCAGACCTTGAACTTCTTGACCATTTCCTGAAGCTGTCCGGCCATCTTTGCCAGGTCGTTTGATGCGTTATTGATCTGGCCGGCTCCGGCGCTGGTATCCCGTGCAGCTTGGTTAACGCCCTGGATATTGCTGGATACTTCGTTGGCGCCCTTGGCGGCCTCGCCGGCGTTTTTGGAAACCTCGTTGGACCCTTTGGCCACCTCGGAGACTGAAGAAGCGATATTATTGGTACCTTTAGCGGCTTCCGCCACGTTGTTGGCTATTTCATTGGCAGTCTTGTTCTGTTCATCGACACTCACCGCGATACTTGACTGAAGCTCATTGATGTTGTTGATTACGTGGGCAATCTCTTCAATGGCGGATACCGCATCCCCGGTGCTCTTTTGAACACCGTCGATTCGCTGGGTGATATTTTCCGCCGCCTGGGCGCTTTGGTTGGCCAACTCCTTCACCTCGTTGGCAACCACCGCGAATCCACGTCCCGCGTCTCCTGCTGAAGCCGCCTCGATGGTGGCGTTGAGGGCCAGCAGGTTGGTCTGCTCTGCGATCCGTTTGATGTCCTCAATTACCTGCCCGATTTCCCTTGCGGCATCCGCCAAGGTCTGCATGGTTCCGCTTGCCACCTTGGATTTCTCCGTGGCGTCGCCGGATACCTTACCTGCCTCTTGTGCGTTTTCCGCAACACCTTTGATGGAGGCGCTCATCTCTTCGATGGCGGAGGCCACGGTGTTCACATTGGTGGACATCTGTTCCGCTGCAGAGGAGACTCCCTGAACGTTGGTGCTCATCTCTTCCGCCGCTGCGGCCATGGTGGCGATGTTGGTAGACATCTCTTCCGTGGCGCCTGCCACGTTCTGAGACTGTTGGGCCGTTTCGTCCGAGTTGCTCGCCATCTGCGCAGAAACAGTGGAAAGCTCTTCGGAGGCGCCTGCCAGTTGGTTGGCGTTTTCCGTGATCTCCTTGACCATCTGCCCCAGTTCCAAGGCCATTTGGTTGAGCGATTTACCCAGATCTCCAATCTCATCAGCGCTACCTACCTCCAACTCCTGGGAGAAATCACCTGAAGCCATGGCCTGGGCAAAGTCCACGCTCTTTTGGATAGGTCCGGTGATGGAGCGTGTGATAATCAGCGCCACAGCTACGATGGCCGCAATACCGATAATGGCGATGATGCCCATAATCCATTCCAGGGTTTTGATGGGTGCGAAGGCTTCAGCCTCATCAATTTCCGCCAATATGGCCCAGGTGGTATTTCCTATCTTTAATGGAGCATAGGAGGACAAAACCGGATTGCCGTTGTAATTGATGATTATTTTGGATTCGGTTTTCCCGGCGATAGCTTCCCGTACGGCCTCCGTGTCCACGCTACCCTTGGAAGGATCGGCAAAGGATGCCACCACGGTGTGGTGTTTCGGATCGAGGAAGGAATCGGAGCGCATGAGCTTGTCGCTTCCCACAAGATAGGTTTCGCCCGTTTCGCCCATACCTTCCCTGCCGCCCATGATTTTATTGATGGCATCAAGGGAAAGCTGAAGGGCCACCACCACTTCCACCTTTCCTTCATGAATTTCCGGTTGGGCGATGAAGGCGGCCGGTTCGTTATTGCTGGGGGCATAGGGAGCAAAATCGACAAGGCCAAACTCCTTGGTTTTCAAGACCTCTCTTGTGAGATTTCCAAGGTTGGAACTGCTGAACTTCCCATCCACCAAGTTGGTTTGGTAGTCCGTTTCCTTCGCAACCGAATAAAAACAGAAACCACTGGGGTCGATGAGAAACAGGTCGTAGTAACCATACATCTCCTGGTATTTGGCAAAGAATTCCTTTCCTTCAGAGTCCACGGGACAAAATGCCTCTGCGACATCCATCTTTGCGTTGAGGCACCAGGTGACTCCACCGATATCCAACGGGGTATAGGCGATGATGGTGGGTTGTTTTCTGTAGTCGATCACATAATGGACCCCGGTTTTCCCGTGTTCATGCACGTCCCGGGTGGCTATGGTATATACCTTCCCCGTGGCGGGCTTTTTAAAAGAGGCGTTTACAGACCGGTTCTTTGGATCGAGGTAGGAATCGGAGCGCATTAGGTAGTCAGGCCCTACAAGGATAGTCTCGCCTGTCTTGCCCAATCCGGACCGTTCGCTCATGATCTCGTTCAAGCGGTCAATGGGCATCTGGAACATGAGGATTCCAATCTTCTTTTCTCCATCGTAGATAGGCGAAGCGATGAAACCTGCCGCCGCTTCGTAAGAGGGAGGGTATTGCTTGTAGTCCACCAGCACAAAGGCATCTTTGTCGGTTAGCTCGTTGGCCTTACGAAAGGCCTCTCCAAAATTGGTTTGGGCGTATGGCCCGTCAATCAAGGATGTAGTGTAATCCAGTTCCTTAAACACGGAGTAAACGATATCCCCGGTATCGGGGTCCACCAGGAAGATATCGTAATAGCCGAATTTTTCCAGAAAATCCCTTATGATGGGGTGAACTTTGCTGTGGAGCTTGCTGTAGCGGGATTGAACCTCGGCTCTGTCCAAGAGGTGTTTGGATCCGAGAGGGTTCTTATTGGCTTTAATATATTGGTATTGCAGGGCAATGGAATCATCATCCAACTGGTTAAAATAGTTTTCCACATTGGGAGCGTTCCCTTCGTTCTGTTTTTTATATTCCGTTGTGAAATCATTGGTGTAATAGGTCTTCAGTTCCTGCCTTTGCTGTTTCAGTTCTCCGGAAGTGATTTCCAGGTCCGAACGGAAATTTCGGAATGCTTCGCTGAATCCACCCATGGCGTCCACCACCATTTGGTTTTCGGAGAAAGTGAGGATCTGTCCCTGTATGGTTTTGAAGTAGCGGCTAACCTGGCTTTTTTTAACGTCCCGGACGGCAACCAGCTTGCTCACCGCCTCTTCTCTGAGGGTGCTCACCGTTTCCATGAGGACTCCCATATCGCCTTTTCGTTTTGCATAAAAAGATTCGATTTGAGCTTTTTTGATTCCGCGAACCGCTTCTAGCTCATTAAACGCCGAGTGTTCCAGGGCTGTGCTGGAATTCTTTACTGCTACAAATCCGATGACGGCGAAGGGGATGAGCCCTACACATAAGAAGGCCAACAAAAATTTCTTTCCGAGTTTCATGTTTTTCAACATATTAACTTTCTCCTTTTAAAAAGGTTAAAAATTTATAATTAAACTATTCAAAAATTACCACGGACCAACACGGATGAACACGGGAGTGACATAAGCAAAATTATTCCGTACTAATCTGTGAGTTTCCGTGGTGAATATTATTGATTTTTCCACCTACTCAATAAGGCCAATGGTTTATTCCATGGTTCCTTTTATATCCATTAAATTTTTCGCATTCAGGATGACCATGAGTACATTATCCAATTTGCAAACCCCGGAATATAAGTTGTAATCGTCATGGGACAATTCGGAATCTTTCGGGGTTTCGGAGATGGGCTCTATGGAGTCTTCCGTCACCTCCACCACATCACCCATTTGATCCACCAAGGCGCCCAGGGCTTCAGCGATTTCCGGTTTAAAGATGACAATCCTGCTTTTTTCGGTGATTTCGGTGGGTTCGAAGCCCATTAATTGCCGAAGGTCTATCACGATGTTGATCTGGCCTCGAATGTTCACCAACCCTTTGACCACGTGAGCAGCGTGATAAATTTTTGTCATGGCTATTTCCCGATTCACTTCCTTCACCTCCTGAATATTTACTCCGAACATCCTGCCTGAAATCCAGAAGGTGCAGAACTGGCGCTTTTGCACGGTGGACTGAGTGGCGCCCGATGCCACTGGCGAACCGGAGGCAGACGATTTACCACGTGGTTTCTTGGCGACGCGCGGTCTTTTCCTGGCAGGGGCTTTTTTGGTCTTTTTTGAGGTTTCCGCTTTTGCTTCAGGTATTGCGTCCTGCTCGGGTGTTGGGTCCGGTGCTTTAGGTTTAGGGGACTCCGGTTTCTTTTCTACTTTTGGTTCGGTTTTTTTTACAGGCTTTTTCTCTTTAACGGATACGGCAGGCTCTGTCTTTTCGATGGATTCCGGCTTTTCGGTTTTTCTTGAGTCCTTTATCCAGCTTAATGGGTCCGACCCCATCCTTTTCTTCTTTTTTTTAGCCATGACACTGTTCCTTTTTTTTAGTTAGAAAATAGTTAAAAGGCTAGTTATAAAAAAAATAACATCGAACGCCAAATCAAAAAATTAACATCGAACATCGAACATCGAACGTCGAACATCGAAGAAGGTAGTTTTTTTTAAAATACCTATTGTGTTTAGGAATACTTTTTAAGTTTTCCACGTTTTTCGGCGGTTTTAATGCTGGTTACAAATATCCTTATTAATTCCACGGTTTCAGAGATCAAATCATCCGCTTTTGACGGAGGCTTGATGAGAGGCACATGTTGAATTAAGAGAAGACAGCGATGGGTCTCTCGTAGTTCTTTCAGGCAAATTTTCATTTTGTGGACAAAATCCTTTGGCGATTCCGCCAAACGGATAATTCGTGCCGCGTAATCTAAAAGCCTATCCTCCAAGTCATATTTTCTTTCAACCATTTCCTTCCTTCTTCGATGTTCGATGTTTATTGTTTGCCCCTACCCTTCGCTGAAACTCACTTCCACAGTCATATCCAAGCCATCCACCTGAAAAGGTATCGCCAGACATGGGCCACTACCCATGGTGGTAATTTCATGGCCTTTCCCCACAACTACCGTGGGAATGCCAGCCTCGAAGCTAGCTCCCAATTCGGCAAGAGCCCTCCTGGCATCACCGGAAATCATGTTGGTAAGCTCGCCCACGGCGTCGCGAACCTCATCGGTGAGATCCTGATACTCCTCTCCCATCATGGAGGAAATGACTTTTAAAGCGCATTCCTTGGAAAAAGAGACCACCACGACTCCTTTCGTCGTGCCTGTCAAACCGATATTGCCGGTTATATCCCCAGATGATTTTCGGTCTTGTTTTACAAAGGGTTTCCCGGGTTTTGGCTCCACCATGGCCATCATTTGCAGCACGTTTATGGTGCCTTTTAAAAATGGGTTTACATATTCGGCTTTCATTGGTTCACGCTCCTTTCTTTTCTATTATTTCTTTGCATAGGCTCAAATAATCCCTGGCGCCATTGCTACCGGGTTTGTAAGTGAAGATATCTTCTCCATAACTTGGGGCCTCCGCCAGCGCTATATTTTCCCTGATGAGTGTGCCGAACAGCTTATCTCCGAAATAGTCACCGATCTTTTCAATGACTTCCCGGTTCAGCACTTTTCTTTTGTCGTACCGCGTCCCTATGATCCCCGTTACCTCCAGGTCACTGTTTAGTCTTTCCTTCACCACTTTCGCAGTTTCCAGGAGGCGGCTCATCCCCTGGAGGGCCAAAAACTCCGTTTGTAAAGGAATATAAACTTCTTGCGATGCTGTTAATCCATTCAATGTTAAGAGGCCCAGAGACGGGGGACAGTCAACTAAGATGTAATCAAATTCACTCGCGCCTTTAAGAGATTCTTTCAGTAAAAATTCCCTGCCGGGGGTATCCGATAGCTCCACATCTATGCCCGACAGATCCATGCAAGAGGGTAGAAGAGCAAGTTGGGAACTTAGGATGGGGCATTGAGAATTATCGTTTAATACAACTTCCTCCAAAGAAGCTTCTTTTTTCAGCAATTCGAAGATGCTGGAATCAACTTCGTCGGGCGCTATACCCAGGCTGTTCGTCAGGCACGCTTGGGGATCCAGATCCACCAGCAGCACCTTTTTGTTTAACTTTGCCAGCCCGGCTCCAATATTGATGGTGCAGGTGGTTTTGCCAACGCCGCCTTTTTGGTTAACCAGTGAGATTATTTTTGCCATAGCATGTGCGCTTTAATTTAAAAGATTATTAGCCGCTGAGAACGCTAAGATACGCTAAGGTTTTTCATTATTCCTTCTTCGCGGTCCTTCGTGTTTCTTCGCGGCTAAAAAAAATACTTTAGTTCACTTTATTTAATCAAAGAATGTTAGCCGCTAAGAACACTAAGATACGCTAAGGTTTTTGTTGTATTCCTCAGTCCTAACATATCTTTTCCATTCCAATGTTTTGCGGCTCCCAAAATTTATTAATACACCAACTTCTTTCTTTGTAGCCTTTAGGTAATTGATTATTTGAGCTTCCTCAACATTCGTTAATTTAGGAATACACTTTAATTCAACTATGATTTCTTCATAGCCAATGTAATCAGCAATAAACTCTTTTTTTAGTTTTTTCTTTTTATAATAAACAGGCACCTTTACTTGCGTTTTATATGGGATTTTCCGAATATCGGATTCTATAGCCAAGGTTTCTTCATAAACCGATTCAAGAAAACCAGGTCCAAGTTCTTTATGAACTTCGATAGCAGCGCCAATTATTTCGTAAACTTCTTTCCCATATAATAATTCTCTTTTCATTTTTCCTCCTTCGCGGTCCTTAGCGTTTCTTCGCGGCTAATAAATATTTTAAATAACCTTAGTGGCCACTGAGCATTTCCGCAGTTTTACGTAGAAGTTTTTCACGGTCGATCTTCACCTCGTAAGCATTGAAACCGCTATCCAAAGCCTTGTGTACATCCTCTTCCGAATCCAGGGCCGAAAGAGCCAGGGCCGGGATATCCGAATGATGGGAACCGGATCGTACGCTTCTCATAAATTCGAAGCCGTTCATCACCGGCATCTCGATATCCGATATGATCAGATCGATCTCGGAATCCTGCACACGATCCAATCCCACCTGGCCGTTTTCAGCAGTGATCACCACATAACCGTCCGACTCCAGGTAACCCTTTAACAGTTGGCGGAAAAATGCTACATCCTCCACCAACAACACATGAGTGTCTTCCTCCGGGGCCGGGATCTCGTTGCGGCGGTCTTCAAACCATTCAGGCTCCGCCTTTTCTATCAAGCTGTAGATATCCAGGAAAATGGTCATGCGCTCTTGCAAAATAGCGGTGCCCAGTATGCCCTCCTCCATATAGCTTTCCGTATTGAGATCTATGTGCATGGACTCGATGTCTACCAGCCTGGACATGAGAATTCCAAAAGGCCGGTGGATATGTTTTGGAAGGAGGAGAAACATCTCTTCCCGGTCATCGCAAGGGGTTACATCCAAGAGTTTATCCAGGCGTAAGATCAATGTTGACAAGCCATCCACCGTGATAAATTCTTTCCCTCCGATTTTCTCGATCTGAGTTTTTTTGATTTTTTCAATTCTACGAATCAAGGGCAGGGCCACGGCAAACTGTTCCACCTCTCCATTTTTGAATATGAGCACCGTCTGCTTTTCGTCATGGGCTCCAGAGCTGGCATCCCTGAGCTGTTCGGCCTGTTTTTTCTCATCGTGAAGGGAAGCAATTCCTGCATGGTTGGCTATTCCCTGGACGTCCAGGATGAGTGCCACCTTGGCGTCCCCCATCACGGTGGCGCCGGAATAACAGCCAAGGTCTTTCACAAGCTGATGGATAGGTTTCACCACGATTTCTTCCGTACCCAGAATTTTATCCACGATCAAACCGTATTGATCCGCACCCACTTTGAGGACCGCGAAGTTCAGTGAACGGCTGAACTTGACCGGCTCATCCTCGTCGGATTCAGCCTCTTTTTTTACAAGGTAATCCTGGTATTCCTTTTCCTGGGCTACGCGATTCTCCTCGGCGATTCTCGCCCTGTCTTCTTTGGTAAAAGGTTTGCTAACAGCAAGAATTTCGCTCATCCGAACCAGGGGCAGCAGGTTATCTCTCAAGCGGTAAACTTCGCAGTCTCCCGCACGTTCCACCTTGTTTTTTACATCTTTATCATAAAGGCAGACCAACTCCTCCAGGTTGACTTGCGGAATAGCGAAGCGCTCTTCTCCCACTTCCACAATGAGGCAGGGGATGATAGCCAGGGTAAGAGGCAGCCTGAGGCGAATGGTAGTTCCCTTTCCAAGCACCGATTTCAACTCCAGGAGGCCGCCTAACTGCTCGATACTGGTCCTGACAACATCCATCCCAACACCACGGCCGGAGACATCGGATACCTTTTGCGCGGTGGAAAATCCGGGGAGGAGAATGAGGTTCAGTAGGTCTCTTTCGGACATTTTTTCCAGTTCGTCGGAAGTTTTTAATCCTTTTTCCAGTACTTTTTCTTTCAGGCGATTGGTGTCGATCCCTTTTCCATCATCCACAATTTCGATATTGATCTGGCCGCCTTCATGGAATGCGCTAATTCTGATGGTTCCATTTGGAGATTTCCCGGACTTCTCGCGTTCGCCCGGGAGTCCGATTCCATGGTCGCAGGAATTGCGGACAATATGGGTGAGGGGATCGGAAAGAGACTCCAGAATGGTCTTGTCCATTTCCACTTCATTCCCAGTGATGTTGATTTCGATTTGCTTGCCCAGTTTGCTGGAAAGGTCCCTCACAATTCGTGGAAGTTTACCGAATACATTTCCAACGGGTTGCATCCGGGTGCGCATAATGGACTCCTGAAGCTCGCTGGTTACGATATCGAAGCGCTGGACCATGGTTCGTATCCTTGGCTCGGTCCTGTCAAGGATCTGGAGCTGTTGGTTGCGGACCAGAACTAGTTCTCCTGCCAGGGTCATTAACTGGTCCAGCAATGGGATGCTAACGCGAATGGTCTCTGTAGCAGACTTAGCCTTCTGCTGAAGGTTGGTTAACTGGGCAGCGGCGGAGTCGGGTACCGGTTTTTCCTCCGGGGCTTCTTCTGCTACTTCTGCAACCGATGGTTCCTGTGGTTCATTGGTCTTCACTTCTTCCTCCTCTTTTTCATCCACAAGGTCTTCCCTTTGAATGCAGATAATCTTTTCCGGCGGTAATTCCACCTGGTGCGCTACTATGTCCTTATCCATAACCGATGCGTATAAAATGTCGCATTTTAAGCCTTCTTCTTTTTCACCCGAGCGTAAATCCATTTTCGGTTCTTCGAGTTTGGAATCCAGGATTTCTCCTGTCGTCAGAAGATGGTCAATAAGTTTTAGCGGAGTTTTACCTTTTTTCTTGTCAAACTCCTCCAGATCGAATTCGAGAACATAAAAATTATAAGAGCCCGGGACCTGTTTTAAGGTAAAAGCATCCACCTCGAAATCGAATTTTTTTGCCGGTCCCGTGGCCACGGACATTTTTGTATCCAATTCCACCTGAACCTCGGTGGACACTTCCTTGGCGAGCAAGCTGTGGAGTTTGTCGCACAGGGGTTTAATATCTACGTTTTCGCTATTTTCCCAATCATCGAAGAAAGCCTTTAGTTGGTCGATCCCTTTCAACAAAGGATCCACGATTGTCTTGGTAGGCTTCATCTCCCCGGCGCGAATGAGAGAGAGGATATCTTCCATGACATGGGACAGAGAGGCCATGTTTTTCAGGCCCAGGAATCCAGCGCCACCTTTCACGGAATGAATTGCCCGATAAACCCCGTTGATCATCTCTTGCGATGGGTTGTCTTGTTGGCTTTCGATGGTGAGGAGGTCTTCCTCAATATGGTCCATATGTTCTTTAGCTTCGACGATAAAGTCTAGTATTATTTCGCTTTCCATGGAGCGTTCTCCCCAAAAAAGTGGCTATAGTGATCTAAATTTAATGAAATCCAAAACCAAAAATTACAACGATACAAAAAACTTTCTACCACGAATTGCACGAATTAAAAATCAGAAGCATTTTAAAAAATAATTCGAGAAATTAGTGAAATT
>JAJDAS010000498.1 GCA_029261755.1 Nitrospinia bacterium | reverse complement strand
TCCTTCAAGCTCGGTAAGCAGGAAGAGGCGGTGGAACATTTCTCCACGGCCATCTCTATTTTGAAGGAACAAGAGAAATCCGCCCAATCAGAAAAGATCGCCGAACTGTATGGACGAATTGCCCTGGCTTTCCAGGACATGGGCGCACATGAAAAAGCGGTGGACTATTTTTCCAGGGCCTTTGACATCTATCAAAAGACCGGCAACCGGGGAAACATCGCCATCACCCTCCGCAACATGGCCAACAATCTCTATTTTTCCACCACTGGAGAGGGAAAAGGGAGGAAAGAGCCGGAAGTCCTGAGCAAAGCAATGAATCGGTATTTCGAGACCATCCAATGGATGGAAAAGGGAATACCCGCCGCCCCAAAAAAAAAGAAGCAGGAAAGCGCCTTGATCCGGGTGAATATCCAACAGGGGCTGGATGAAAAGGACACCAGCCAAGCGGCCATGGGTTTTTCCAAAAAGGACGAAGAGAAGCTCATCTTCAACTACATAGGCAAGATCTATGGCGATTTCAAGGAATACGGCAAGGCGGTGGAGTATTTCCAAAAGAAGCTGGCCCTCACTCCCGCCGACCTTCCGCTGGAGGGCAATATCCCCATTCTGTTGGAAAAGGCCATCATTCAAAATCAGATCGGCAACTATCTCTATCTCTCCGGCAATAACGGAGAGGCCCTGAACTATTTCCGACAATCGCTGAAGGGCAGCATGGAGCTGAAAAATCAATTCGGTATCGCAGTGAACGCAACCAACATAGGCCGCTTGTGCTCCGAGGCCGTATGGACCGGGAAGAGCGTACATGGTGTTTCTCTAAAGGAGATCATCTCCTTGCTGGACCAGGCAGAAACCCACCTTCGGGAAGTCCTGGAAAATCTTCACAACGGCTCCCTGGTCCACCTGAAAAACTCTATGGGTACCCTCTACTTCGCCCTTTCCCAGGAAGAAGATGAAGGTAAAACCTCCTCAAGTGAAGGGAACGAAAGAAAGATTTTATTGGCTTCCCTGGCGGAATTGGACCAAAGCTACTCTTACTTGAAATCGGCTCAACACGCCTTTCAGGAAGGGATCAAGGTTCTGGAGGAAATTCCCGCAGGTGCTGCGAAGTTCAACATCACAGCGGCCCAGGCGGTACTGGTTAACAATTTGCGTCTTGTGAAGGGGGAAGCAGGGAAGCCCGATGGAAAAACCCTGCCCCCGGACATTCAATGGCAGTTGACCTTCGCTTCTGCGGCCGAGGCCGGGTCCGATGCAGAGGAAATATCAATCCTCACACGGGCAGCCAGTGAACTGGAAGGCATCCCCTATGGCTACAAAAAGGCCTCCAAGATAGAAAAAGAGAAAGCTTCGGAATTGTTCGGGAGGCTGGCATGGCTGCTGTTGAAATCGGGCAAGGAGAAGGAGTCTTTCTTCATGGCCGACCGAGGCCGCCAATGGGAGCTGAAGGCTGGACACGAGGGAAGCGTTCTTTTCTTTGACAATCCCACCAAAGATGAACTCTACAAAAAAATAACCAAACACTCCGCGAAGATTCGCGATCTTCATTCCAACTTGCCGGACAAAGAATTCCAAGCCAAATTTTCCAAGGCAACGGAAGCTTATGAAGAAAACCTGGGAAAAATCACCAAGGCGTTCTCGGAGCTTTCCTCCCTTTTTCGGCCCCAATCACCGGAACAGTTGCTCAAAAAGGTCCAATCCATCCTGGGAAAAGATGAGGCCATGGTGAGGGCTATCCCATACCGCAATTCCATCATGGAATGGGTAGTGGCAAAAGACAGCTTCAAAGGTCGGCTACTACCAATCAATAATCGTCAATCGTCATTCAACAATCTAAAATATAGTAGGGTTTATCTCATCCCGGACCCTTCCACCTGGGGCAGTTCCCTGTCGGACCTGGAAGTTGCCCACATCGCTTCCATGGGGCACCTGGTGCGGAGCCATGAGCAACGAAACCTGCATACTTCCAACCTTCTTCTTGCTGGAAAAGGCCCCTTTGAACCCCAAAACCTCCAAAAAATATTCCGGGGCATCACCATCCTGGGCGAAAAAAAGCTTACAAAAAGCGGCTTTCTTGCACAGGCAAAAGAAAGCGGCGTTGTCTCCATCACATCCCCTGTGAACTTGGACCCCAGCGATCCGGCCCATTCCACCCTCCATCTCACCGAGACGGGGAAAATAGCGGACCGGCTGGAGTTGAGTCGGCTTTATGCCATGGAAAACCGGGCTTATATGATGGCCCTTTCGCAACTCTCTCAAGAAGGCGAGGGATCTCTCCTGAACTATCTGCTTCTTGCGGATGCCCTTTCCCATGCCGGATATCCTCATGTTGTGCTCAATACCGGCTCTTACCACATGGAGGCAGACAATAGTTTTCGCTTGGCATTTCTGACTAAGGTCCGATCCCATGCTCCTTCAGAGGCTCTGTCATTAACCTTGAAGGAGTTACCACAGCAGCCACAGGGTTCCTCCTATGAACCAAGCTACAAACTATTCGGGTACGGAGGGATGAGGAAGGAGGAACAGCTCTCCTTTGCCAAGGAACGATTGAAGAAATCCATCGCCGGCGGAGTTGGCTCCAAGAAGAAAAAGGAGTGGGGACGGACCATTCATCACTTCGAGCATGCCATATCTCTGTTGGACGCTCTGGGTCAGGACAAGTACAGGGACGTGCTGTACAAACAACTGGTTTCCGCCGCCTCCAAGCAAAAGGATTACCCAAAAGCCATCACGTATCAACAGTTGTTGGTCCAGGAAACCTTGAAAACCAAAAAACCGGAAAAGATAGCGGATGTTTACCATTTTCTCGGCTACCTGCATTACAAAGCGGAGGACTTCCCACTGGCGGTAGCCAATACTCGGAAAGCCATCGAAATTTATAAAGAAAACAAGCTATTGAAAAAAATGGCTAAGGCTTACGAAAGGCTGGGAATCACTCAAGGGAAACTGCTGGACTATCGAGAAGCCATGGAGTCTCACGGAATCTCCAAGAACATGAGCGCCCATGCCGGTAAGAAGCTCAATGAAGGCAGACAGTTGAACTGGATGGGCTCCATTCTGTTCCTGCGACTCAATGAGTATGGAAAGTCCATTGCCTACTTCCAGGAAGCCCGTGCAATATTCCAATCAGAAAAATCGTGGAAAGACCTACTTGAATCGTTGCTGGGCATAGGCAGGGCTTATCAGATGCAGGGTCGTTTCGATGAAGCGCTGGATTATTTTCAGCAAGCGCTGGATTTAGCCACGGAGAAGAAATTGGCCCACAAAGTGGCGGAATGCAAGCTGAACTTTGCCAACGTCCACTGGTTCCGTGGGGAATACCAAAAGGCCTTCGTAATTCTATCTTCCGCCTTAGAAAGGGCAGAAAAGGACGGGGACATCAGAACCCAGTCCCTCCTCTTCAGCACCATGGGATTGGTCTTCTGGACGCTGAACGATTATCCAAAGGCCCTGGATAATCTGGAGAGGAGTCTGGAATTGGCAAAAGAGATCAAATCCGAGCTGGACGTGGCCTCCGCATACAACAACATGGGCCTGATTTATCGAGACAGCGGGAAGTACCAGGAGGCATTAAAATATTTTCATCTGGCCAAAGAGATTGACACCAAAATCAACAGCCGTTGGGGTCTGGGCTACGACCACCGAAACATCGGAATGACCTATTTGAGGATGGATGATCTTGAAAAAGCCGGGGAGCACATCGGCCAGGCTTATGATATCAGCAAACAGATTAACAACCGGACCAATATGGTGAAGGCCCTGCTGGAAAAGGGGAATATCGCCCTGAAGAAAGGAAAACACCAAGAGGCCGTGGGCATTTACAGGGAAACCATTGCCCTTGCGGATGAAATCCACGTGCAGGAAGTCCAGTGGCGAGCAGTGCAGGGAACGGCCAGGGCTTTGGCAAAAATGGGACAACGTTCCCAGGCCATCGAAAAGTACAAAGAGGCGGTGGCCATTGTGGAAAACATGAGGGCAAGTATCTATGTAGAGGAACTCAGGAACGGCTTCGTGGAAAACAAGGGAGAATTGTACGAAGAACTTATCATCCAATTGTTGGATGATGGCAAGGAAAAGGAGTCCTTCAATTACTCCGAAAGGGCAAGAGCTAGGAGCTTCATCGATCTCCTGGGCAATCAAAAAATAAGCCTGAAAAACTCGGTGGAGCAGGAAGAGTACGAAAAATTGCAGGCATTGAAACTACTCATCGAGGAAACAGAAACTACTCTGAAAGCTGAAAAAGACCCGGCAAAGAAGGCGGAGGCAGATAAAAATCTGAAGAGGAAGCGGACGAAATACCGTGACGCCCTCATCCACCTGAAATCCTCAAATCCCCAGCTTTCCAATTTTATCACCGTGGATCCCCTGAAATTGGAAGAGGTGTACTCCTTTCTGGATCCCGAAACCGCTCTTCTGGAGTATATGGTTTCCAAAAAAGAAACGGTGGTTTGGATCGTCAAAAAGGGTTCCATGAAGGTGGTGCGAATTCCTCTGGAGAAGAGTAGGCTGGAGACCCGGGTGAAGGACTTCCGAAAGCGCATTCAATCTCTGGCGCCCCTGGAGGACCTTTCCCGTGAATTATACGCAACCTTGCTGAAACCGGTTGCACAAGAGATTGCCGGGAGCAAGGTTTTAGGGATTGTTCCCCATTCCATTCTTCATTACCTTTCCTTTTCCGCCTTGAGGGACGATGAGGGTTATTTGGTGGAGAAATTTCCCCTCTTCTTCTCTCCAAGTGCCTCTCTCTTTAAATTTACCATGACAGGAAAGAGCCGGACCCTGCCCAAGGAGACCAAAGTTTTGGCCATCGGAAACCCGGACCTGGATGACCTGAACTACGACCTGCCCCTGGCGGAAATGGAGGCCAATGCCTTGAGATGGGATTTCCCCAAGGTTGATGTCCTCACCGGGGAAAAGGCCAAGGAAAGCTGGGTGGTGGAAAATATCGGCCAATACGATATCATCCACATCGCCTCCCACGGGGAGTTCGATTCCATCAACCCCTTGTTCTCCTCTTTGAAACTCACCAAGGATGCAAAGCACGATGGGAATCTGGAGGTAAACGAGGTCTTTGGGCTAAAATTGAACGCCAACCTGGTGACTCTCAGCGCCTGCCAGACAGGGTTAGGAAAGATCACCGGCGGAGACGAACTCATCGGGTTGAGCCGGGCTTTTTTCTATGCGGGAACGCGTTCGCTTATCAGCAGCCTGTGGCGGGTGAGCGATATCTCCACGGCAGTCCTAATCAAACATTTCTACCGCAATTTTGGGACCATGTCCAAGGCGGAAGCCTTGCGAAAGGCACAGTTGCAGGTCAAGCGGTACTATCCCCACCCTTCCTACTGGGCCGGATTTAATTTAACGGGGAATTATTACTGAAAAAAAACAAAAATTTTTTAACCACTAATTTCACTAATTATTTAGATTTTTTTAATTTGTGAAATTAGTGTAATTAGTGGTTCCGTGTCTTTGCCTTTAACAGATTTAAATCTCAAAAATACCCGGCATAGGAGGATTCCTGTCATGACTATTCAATGGCACAACTCAACATGTCCATATTGCGGATTAGGGTGCGGTTTATCCGTGGGAGTCGAGAATAACAAAATCGTGGAAATCCACGGCACGGAAGGCCATCCAGTAAACCATGGAAGAGTCTGCGCCATAGCGGCCAATCTGCCTCCGGTTTTCGACCCTGGGGACAGACTCACGCAGCCAATGATTCGGGCTAACGGCGAACTCCGTCCGGTGACTTGGGAAAAAGCCATCAAGCATACCGCCACGGAGTTGAAGCGGATCATTGAAAAATACGGACCAGGGGCAGTGGCCTTTTACGGTGGTGCGGCCAATCTGAACGAAGAGTATTACCTCATGAATAAGCTCATGAAGGCGGCCATAGGCACGAACAATATGGAATGCAGCACCCGCCTCTGCATGGCGAGTTCCGCCATGGGATTTGTCTCTACCTTTGGCGCGGACGCCCCGCCAACCTGCTTTGCCGACGTGGAAGAGGCAGATCTGTTTTTTATCGCCGGCAACAATATGGCCGTCTCGCTCCCTATCATGTTCCAGAGGGTCCGCTCTGCCAAAGAAAAGAACGGAGCAAAGGTTATAGTGGTTGACCCCCGTAAGACTGAGACTGCCGCCATAGCTGATATTCATCTACAAATATGGCCGGGCACCGACGTGGCCCTTAATAACGGTTTGGCCCATGTTCTGCTAAAAGAAGGGTTCATCCAGGAAGACAGGGTCACCCCCTACGCCTCCGGCTTTAACGATTTGAAGGAATTTCTTAAAGATTATCCCCCTTCGCGTGTGGCGGAGATTACCAGATGTCCGGAGGAACAAATTGTGGAAGCCGCCCGGGCCATAGGCCGAGCAAAGGCCATGCTTACGTTTTGGTTCCAAGGGTATAACCATTCCACTCAAGCTGTTTTTAAAAACAACACCCTTCACAACCTTTCCTTGTTGACCGGGAACTATTGCCGCCCCGGAGCCGGACCGCTATCCATCACCGGAGAAGCTAACGCCTTGGGCAACCGATGGGTTGGGGCTCTGTCCCACCTTCTGCCCGGGATGCGAATGGTGGCCAATTCTCAGCATCGCCGTGAGGTAGCGGATTTTTGGGGCATTCCAATAGAAAAAATTCAACCCACGCCGGGCCGTTCTATACTGGACATCATCAAAGGCCTTCATTCCGGTGAAATCCGCGCTTTGTGGGTCACTACCACCAACCCGGTAGCCTCTCTTCCTGATACCAAGTGGGTGGAGGCAGGGCTTGCAAAGGCGGAGTTGCTGATTGCCCAGGATATTTACCATCCGACGGAAACCAGCATGCTTGCGAATGTGTTGCTTCCCGCCGCCCAGTGGGCGGAAAAGACCGGGACCTTTATTTCTTCGGAAAGGCGAATTCAGTTGGAGGAAAAACTTATCGATCCACCTGGTGAGGCGAAACCCGACTACGAAATAATCTGGCTGGTGGCGCGCGCCATGGGGTTTGAGAAAGAATTTCCCTACAACTCCCCGGAGGAAGTTTTTGAGGAATGGAAAGGGCTCACCAAGGGACGGATTTGCGACATGGGCGGCGTAACTTATGATCGGTTGCGGGGTAGCTTCGGACTACAATTGCCTTGCCCGGATGAGGAGCATCCTGGAACGCCCCGTTTGTTTGCCAACTCGCGTTTTCCGCGTCCCGATGGGCGCGCTGCTCTGTTGTCTCGCGATTATGCCGATCCCGCCGAAATCCCGGACGAGGGATACCCTTTTGTCTTAAACACGGGTAAACTGGTTTGGCATTTTAACACCCGAACCCGCACCGGGCGAGTACCCCGCCTGAATGACCAGGCGTCGGAAAATTTTATTGAAATCCACCCGGAGGACGCATCATCACTGGGAATCTTGGAAGGAGATGAGATCAAGGTGGCCTCCCGCCGTGGCAGTGTTCATGGCATAGCCAGGCTAACCGATCGGGCCCTGCAAGGTACACTTTTCATGACCATGCATTATGGACCTGCCACCGGTGGAGAAGAGGGAACGCTTGCCAACCTGGTATGCAATACTGCTTATGATCCCCATTCAAAACAACCGGAATTGAAGTTCACCGCTGTAAAAATTACAAAACGATCATGAATGAAACCATAGAAAACAGGGAACTGGAAAGCACACAACGGACCGTCAGATTTTTTGAAAACCTTCTGAAGGCTTCGTTGGATGGCATTGTGATTGTGGACACAACCCAGAACATCATAACCGCCAACGAGGCTTTCTGCTCTCTTTTCAAACGCTCCATGAGGGATGTGGTGGAAACGAGCCTGTTCTATTGGCTGGAACAACTTGGCGATAACGCTGTGAATCATTGGGCAAGGCTGGAGCGAAGCGTCAGGACAAAAGGTTCCTGTATGGACATGGAGTTTCAGGCTCACCATTCAGGTTCCAGGATTTTCAGCGTCAACGCATCTCTTGTGGAATCCGTGTACGACGAAGAGACCAGCATCATCAGCATATGGCGTGATGTCACCGAACAAAAACATGCTGAGCAGGCCCTGTTGGTGGCGAAAAAGGGGCTGGAAAAAAGAGTGAAAGAACGCACCGCCATATTAAAAAAGACCAATGAAAGACTTAAGGAGGATATTGCCAAACGCAAACAGGTGGAGAGAGATTTGGTAAAAGCAAAAGAAGAGGCTGAGGAAGCGACAAAACTAAAGGATAAATTCGTTTCCCTGGTTTCCCATGACCTGAAATCCCCTGTCGCCAACATATCCTGTTTCTTAAAATTGATAAACAGAGAGTCCTTCTCTGTTCAAAAAAAAAAGGAAATGGCGGAAACAGCTTTAAAAACAACAAACAACATGACCAAGTTAATAGATGATCTTTTAAACATCAGCAGGCTGAGAACTGGAAAAATCCAACCCCAATTTGAATTTTGGGATATGGGTCTTATTGCGAAAAACGCGCTCGAAAACTTTGAAAATCAGGCAAAACAAAAAAGAATAACGCTCATCAACAAGGTGCCGGAAAGGACCCGCGCCTATTTTGATTACGCCTTGTTTATTGAAGCACTTCAGAATTTGGTTTCCAATGCCATTAAGTTTTGCGACTCAGGAGACACCATTACTATCCTGATCCCGAAAAAAGAGTTCGGCACCCTTGCTGTGGTTGACACGGGGACGGGAATAAAACCTGAAAAACTCGAAAACTTATTTAACTATGAAAGCCAGACATCTTCAAGAGGCACACGAGGAGAATCCGGATCCGGCCTGGGACTCCCCCTCTCAAAAGATATTATGCAGGCCCACGGTGGTGACCTGACCGTGGAATCAACCTGGGAGAAAGGGACAACTTTTTATTTCCGATTGCCGTATGTAAAACCCCTTGTGATTTTGGTGGGAGATGAAGATAGGGAACAACCACTTGTTAGAAAATGCCTGTCAGACTTGGATATAAATATAACGGAAACAAAAGCCGATGCATCAGCCATGGTTTTTTTCGAAAAAGAAAATCCGAATCTAATAATCGTAGATTTTCAAAGGCCGGAAACAGATGGAATAAATTTTGTGCGATCCATCAGGGAAATTTCCTGCATTGAGTCCGTCCCGATAATTATGCTTGCATCGTTTCCTGATACGGAAACGAAAAAAAAAGCCATCGAGGCTGGGGTTACGGATTTTCTTTCAAAACCCGTAGCAGAGGAGGATTTCCTCGCAAAGACAAGAAGGTTTTTAGGTTAAAGATGAGGTCAAAGATGTTTTAACTTTAACCACGAAAACAAAAAGGCAAAAAACTTTTTTACCACGAATTACACCAATTACACAAATATAAAAACTAAAGCATTAATAATTTAACGCAGAGGCGCAGAGAACGCAGAGATTAAAAGCAGTGACGAGTAACGAGTAACAAGTGACAAGCTGAGGCAGTTATTTTTACTTGTCACTCGTCACTTGTTACTATTCTTTATTTTTTCCTCTGCGCACTCCGCGATCTCTGCGTTAAAATTATTTTTCTTTTTCTGTGAAAAAATAGTAGCCCTGCATACCTTGCAATCTCGCATAATATTCTTATAATTGATCATATGCTTTTATATGGCTATATCTTATATTTCATTTTCCAACTCAACCTTTAACCAAGGAATACAAAATGAAAAAATTATTGATCATCCCCATTATCATGAGTTTGTCCATTTACGCTTGCGGCGGTGAAGAAACGCCTACAAATGTTTCGGAGCCAGACCAACAACAATCAGTGCCGTTAAAAAGTTCTCCAGCTCCGACTCCAGTGGAAATTTCAGGCTCTAAATCTTCTTCTGCCCCACCCGTTAGAATTTCCGGCTCTGGGTCTTCTGCCCCGGTAGAAAAAGAAGAGACCGTTGTTTCCGTTTCCGGCGCTAACTCTCCTGTAAGTTCTGCTCCTGCAACAATGGAAAAACCGAAGGCTTTAAAAAAGTGTGTCGCCTGCCACACTTTCGATCAAGGAGGCCGCAAAAAAGTTGGGCCTAACCTGTTTGGAATTTTCGGAGCGGAAGCAGGGAAAGCTTCCGGTTTTAAATACACGGAAGTTTTCCTTAGCACATTTCAAGGCAAGGTTTGGGATGAAAACATGCTGGGCACATGGATTGAAAATTCCAAAGCAATGGTCAAAAAAACCAAAATGTCCGTTAAGATACCAAATGCTGAAGACAGAACAGCCATCATCGGTTATTTGAAGAGTTTGCGGTGATCTTGAAAAAACAAAGTAACCGTTC
>JAJDAS010000497.1 GCA_029261755.1 Nitrospinia bacterium | reverse complement strand
TCCCGCTGGATGAAGAGAAAGAGTGGGATTTCAAACCGCTCTCCAGCGAAGGGGATACCGTCTCGGCAGGCCACTGGCTTGGTGAAGTAAAAGAAAGCTGGATCGCCCATAAGATTATGGTCCCCTTCAAGTACAAGCATCGACTAAAAATTAAGAGTATCGCGGAAGAGGGAAGATATAAGATCCATGACACCATGGCGGTTTTGACTGATAACGAAGGGAACGAAATCGAGGTCAATATGATCCAAGAATGGCCTGTGAAGGTCCCCATTAAGGCATACCGTGAAAAGCCCAGACCTTTTAAGTTGATGGAGACAGGAGTACGAACATTTGATACCCTCAATCCCATGGCTGAGGGGGGTACCGGATTCATCCCAGGTCCCTTTGGATGCGGAAAGACAGTCCTGCAACATAGCCTGGCCAAAAATGCCGATGCGGACCTGATTATTGTGGCCGCGTGTGGGGAAAGGGCCAACGAGGTTGTGGAGATCTTCGCCGAGTTCCCCAAACTGGACGATCCGCGAACAGGCCGAAAACTAATTGAGAGGACCATCATCATCTGCAATACTTCCAACATGCCGGTTGCCGCCCGTGAAGCATCCGTTTATACGGCTATGACCATCGGCGAGTATTACAGATCCATGGGCCTCAAAGTCTTCCTGCTGGCTGATTCCACCTCCCGCTGGGCGCAGGCATTGAGAGAGATGTCTAACCGCATGGAAGAGTTGCCCGGACCTGACGGCTTTCCCATGGACCTCTCCGCCATTGTCTCCAACTTTTATTCCAGGGCGGGGTTTGTCTTTTTGAACAACAACGAAACCGGCTCCATCACCTTCATAGGAACGGTATCCCCGGCAGGCGGGAATTTGAAAGAACCCGTCACCGAGTCCACAAAAAAAGCGGCTCGATGTTTTTATGCCTTGGCCCAGCACAGGGCGGATAGTAAAAGGTATCCGGCCGTGGACTCCGCAGAAAGTTATTCCAAATACATTGAATATGAAGAGGTGCAGGATTATCTGAACACGCGAATCTCCTCCACCTGGGTGAATGATGTGATCTACGCGAAAGATGTTCTGCTCCGTGGGAAAGAGGCCTTCGAGCAGCTCAATATCCTTGGTGATGACGGGGTACCCGTTGATTACCATGTAAGGTTCTGGAAGTCGGAGATCATCGATTTCGTCATTTTGCAGCAGGACAGCTTTGACAAGATTGATCAATCCACGCCCATGGAAAGGCAGAAATATATGCTGGAAAAAGTTCTTTCCATAGCGCGGCTGGATTTTGATTTTGAATCCTTTGAAGAGGTTATCCCCTATTTTAAAAACATGATTAACCTTTTAAAGCAAATGAACTATGCTGAGTTCAAATCAGATGACTTCGTGCATTTTGAATATGAATTGAACAAAGCTGTGGAAAAAAGGAAAAGCATCAATGAGAACTAAGGCGTTTCAAAGGATATTCACAAAGATCACGCAAATCACCAAGGCCACGTGCTCCATCCATGCCACGGGAATAGGTTATGAGGAAATGGCCATTGTGCATAACCGGAATGCGCAGGTGGTGAAAATCATGGGAGACAATGTAACCCTCCAGGTTTTTGCCGGTACGGAAGGCATACCCACGAACGCGGAAGTGGTCTTTTTGGGAAAACCTCCAACTCTGAAATTGAGTGACGAACTATCCGGCAGATTTTTTAACGCATACGGTTATCCCATCGATGGAGGACCTGAAGTTGAAGGAGAAGAAAAAGAGATCGGCGGCCCATCTGTAAACCCCGTGCGCCGAAAACAGCCATCCGAAATCATCACCACCGGTATCGCGGGTATCGACTTGAATAATACGCTGGTAACGGGGCAAAAGATCCCCTTCTTTGCCGATTCCGATCAGCCTTACAACCAGGTAATGGCCATGGTGGCTCTGAGGGCCAAGGCCGATAAGATCATCCTCGGCGGCATGGGGCTCTCCAATGACGACTACCTTTATTACAAAAATATCTTTGATAACGCGGGGGCGCTGGATAGGATTATCAGCTTCGTGAACACCACGGAAGATCCACCGGTGGAACGTCTTCTGATACCGGACATGACCTTAACCGCTGCAGAATATTTTGCCGTTAAGAAGAATGAAAAAATCCTGGTGCTATTAACGGATATGACGCTTTACTGTGACGCTTTGAGCATTGTCGCAAACAGAATGGATCAGATCCCATCAAAGGACAGCATGCCGGGCTCCCTCTATAGCGACCTCGCAAAGATATATGAAAAGGCCGTTCAGTTCCCGGACGGCGGGTCCATAACAATCGTGGCGGTCACCACCCTTTCGGGTGGAGATATCACCCACTCCATTCCGGACAATACCGGCTACATTACGGAAGGGCAGCTTTTTCTCAGAAGAGATACGGATATCGGCAAGGTCATCATCGATCCCTTCAGGAGTTTGTCCCGCTTGAAACAACTAGTAATAGGCAAGAAGACTAGGGAAGATCATCCCCAGGTGATGAATGCGGCTGTCCGTCTTTATGCCGATGCGGCCAATGCCAAGACGAAGTTGGAAAACGGGTTTGACTTAACCGATTATGACGAAAGGACTCTGAAGTTTGCCGGAGAGTACTCGGAAAAATTACTGGCCATCGACGTCAATATAGAAACCGAGGAGATGCTGAACACCGCCTGGATGCTTTTCAAGAAAAATTTTAGTACGGCGGAAGTGGGCATCAAACAAGAAATGGTGGCTAAATATTGGCCGAGGGGAGAAGAAGCTTGATGGAGTACTGGAGTGATGTAGCAACACCTCTGGTTCCCAGGGTCTCCCTGGGAATCCAACCATGGAGGCTCTGCCTCCAGTTTATGTCATTGTTCCACCACTCCAATACTCCATTACTCCAAATCTCCTTCTTCGGTCTCATGGCATTGCACGGCAAAAAATATGAATTAACAATAAGGTCGCTATGTCCGTAAAATTCCAATACAACAAAACTTCCTTGCAGGATATGCAAACCAAGCTGAATATGAGGCACAGGGCGCTTCCAACCTTACAAAACAAGGAGTCCGCCCTGAGGGTGGAAGTAAAAAGGGCAAAGGACAAAACCAAAGACCTTCACGAAAAATTAGATAAAAGAATGTCGGAACTTGAAGACATATTTCGGCTATGGGTGGAATTCGATCCGTCTATAGTAAAGATTGAAGATGTAAGGCTCAAATCCAAAAAGATCGCTGGTGTGAAGACGCCCGTACTGGAAGATATTGTTTTTTCCATTAAGAAATACAGCTATTGCGCCAGCCCCGGCTGGTATCCTGCCGGAGTAGAAATTGTGAAGGAACTTGCCACCTTAAGTATTGAAAGAGAGTTCTATGTGAAGAAGATGCAAATCTTGGATTTTGCCAGAAAAAAAACCACTCAGAAAGTAAATCTTTATGAGAAGGTGCAAATACCGGGGTACGACGAGGCCATTACAAAAATCAAAAGGTTTCTGGAAGACGATGAAAATCTTTCAAAAGCCTCTCAAAAGATAGTAAAAGTTCGCAGAAGGGAGATGGAGCTGGTCTGATGATCATTCCCATGAAAAAATACTCTTTTTTGATCTTCCATCAGGCCTATGAGGAGTTTTTATCAAAACTCCAGGATTTCGGCGCTGTTCATATTATAGAAAAACCTGTGGAGGCCGGTGAAAAGATCATTAAATTAAAACAGGAGATCAGCCTGTTTGATAAAGCGTTAAAATTTTTGAGAAGCAGGAAGCAAGAACAGAAAGAAACAAAAAACGAAAAAAGCGGAACGCAAATCCTGGATGAGCTACATTCCAAGCAATCCGAATATGAACGTTTGACCCAACAACTCAATGCCTTAAAGAAAGATATCAAAAACCTGAGTCCCTGGGGTAATTTTTCCGTTGATACCATTCGTCAGTTAGCAAACCATGGAATTACTCTCCGCCTTTTTATCGTCCCTGAAAAGAAATTTCGCACTGAATGGACGAAGGACTATCATGTCGAGATCGTTAACAAAATCGGCGCCACTCTGTACATTGCCGGTTTTCAAAAAGGGGACGAGGAAATTGATATGGGAGTGGAAGAGGTGAAAGTATCCCACCGCTCTCTTCAGCAGGTGGAACAGACTGAGAATCAAGTGGCAGCGCAACTTGATCAGTTGGATAAGGACTTTGACCGGTTTGCCGTAGATCATTATTCCACCCTGGAACGGGTAAAGATGGAACTACAAGAAAAACTGGACTTCAACAAAGCGGTGGTGAGCACGGAAGTAAAAGCAGACAACAAACTAATGATCCTGCATGGCTGGGCGCCGGATACAAAAGAGAAAGGTCTGGAAAAATTTCTGAAGGAAAGAAACATTGCCTTTCTGGCAGAGACCCCTTCTCCTGAAGACAAAGTTCCCATCTGCCTCAAAAACAATAAGTTCTCCAAGCTCTTCGAGCCCATCGGGAAAATGTTTTCTCTCCCTGCTTATCAGGAGATCGACTTAACGCCTTTCTTTGCTCCTTTTTTTGCCCTTTTCTTCGGACTATGCCTTGGAGACGCAGGTTATGGCCTGATGATACTGATAGCATCCATCCTTTGGAAATCCAGGGTAAAA
>JAJDAS010000496.1 GCA_029261755.1 Nitrospinia bacterium | reverse complement strand
CGTCTGGTTGCCAAAATTGAAAAGATCAGGACCGACTTCGAGGAATACAAGCAGCACAAGATGCTCAAATCGCCCATGAAGGCAGGGTTTATGGTCACCTTCTTCATGATCGCTTTACTGATCCTTTTCGCCGCCACCTGGTTCGGTTTTTATCTGGCAAGAGGAATTACGGTTCCCATTCAGGAATTAGCCCTTGCCACCAAGGAAATCGCCAAAGGGAGGCTGGACTTTAAGATCGAAGTTACCACCAACGACGAAATCGGCATTCTTGTGCAATCTTTCAACCAGATGACCGCCGACCTGGATAAGAGCAAAAAAGAGCTGGTAAGCCGTGGCGACGACTTGAAGCACACCAATATTGAGTTGGAAAAAAGAAAAAACTATATCGAAACCATACTGGAAAACGTGGGCGCCGGGGTTGTCTCCATAGATAAACAGGGCAAGATCAATATGATCAATAAGGCCGGTTTGCAAATCCTGAAATTGGAAAGCAATGTGGTTTATGGGATGAACTATAAAGATGCCTTCGATCTTTCCCACCTGGAGTATACCAGAAACTTGATCCGTAAAATGAGGAAAAATAATGTGGAAACCATCGAGGAGCAGGTCAATTTAACCGTATCCGGCCAACTCCTGACTTTTCTCATTAATGTTACCATGCTCAGGGACCAAAACGATAAATACCTTGGAATCATTGTGGTATTTGAAAACTTGACGGAATTGATCAAGACTCAAAAAGTAGCCGCATGGAGAGAGGTTGCCAGGGGAATTGCCCACGAAATTAAAAATCCCCTTACCCCGATTCAGTTAAACACCCAACGTTTAAGAAAAAAGTTTAAGGAAAACGCATCGGATTTCAATAACATTTTTGATAGTTGCACCAAGACCATCATTAAAGAGGTTGATGCTTTGAAGGAGTTGGTAAACGCTTTTTCCAGGTTTGCCAGAATGCCGGAAGCAAATTTAAGGAAGGACGATCTGCACGAAAGTGTTTTGGAGGTGGTCCAACTTTACCAGGGTACTAAAAAGAACCTGGTTTTTGAAAAACATTTTGACGAGTCCCTTGGGAAAATCAAAATGGACCGGGAACAGGTCAAACGCATTTTCATTAACCTCATCGATAACGCCATCTCGGCCATGGATGGGGATGGAAAAATCGTGATCAGAACCAAGTTGGATGAGACGGCTAAACGCGTCAGGGTTGAACTCACGGACAATGGAGAGGGGATCAATCCCAAGAACCGGGACAAACTATTTCTGCCTTATTTTACCACCAAGAAAAAAGGGACCGGCCTGGGGCTCGCCATCGTCAGCCGAATCATAGCCGAACACAACGGCGCCATTTCCCTCAAAAGTTCCAAGGTTGGAGAAACAAGTTTTTTGATTGAATTGCCGGTTTGAAAAAAGGTTTTTACTTTTTTTATAACCACCGTTCTTGACCTGGGAACGAGAACAAAAACCTACCACAAATCTTAAATCTTAAATATCTTCACCCTCCTCCACCCAACCCTTTTCCTTGGCGTAACCAATAAAAAATAGATAGGCGGTAAGCAGGAAATAACCGAAGGTCATGGCTGGGCTGACCAGAAAACCAAAATGATAGGCCGTCCCCACGGATGTCAATTGATAGGCGTGGATAAAGCCAAAAGTGGATAAGAGGGTGGCGATGAGAGCCCAGGTTCCGGCTTTCTGGAAATTCCGATCGATGATATATACGCTGATAGCCGCCCAGATGGTGCAAGTAAACATGAACCCTCGTTCCAATTTGATCAACCCGTCTATGGCCGCCAACCCGGTACCGGTAAACTTCTCCAGGCCCAAGTTCTGAAAATTAAAAACACCCGTGGCAATCAGGGTTTGTTCCACTAAAAAGACGCCCCAGGCCACTATTCCGGGGATCAGCCCCATAGCCACGGCTGGCGCGTGAGCACGGTCCGTTGCTTGAAACGCTTGCGCGGTAATCACGATGGCTATCCAAAAAACAATGGGGGCTCCCGCTTCGATGGGTATGATTCTGATAACGTAACCCATAACCCCAAAGGCGCAAAGTAGGGTGATGACAATCCCGTTAAGACTGGAATAACCCTGCCGCGCACCCAGGGCCTTCCATCCCGGATGACCAATGTAGATGGTGGTGGGGAAGCAACTGCCGCAGACGGAGGCCGCGAGGGAACCGATCCCGTTCACCAGCATGGAAGGCTTGGTATCAAATTCATCTCCGCCCGCAGAGGCCGACTCGATATTTTGAAGGGAGCCGATAATGTTGAATAAGGCCATGGGCACAATGATGGAAAGGTAATCCCAGATTTCCACCGATCCCAAGGTATTTAAAAGGATGGGGAGAGCAAATATTCCCTCGGTTTCGATTTCTTCCGTCGTATCCCAATCCATAAAGCCGATTCCCTCCACCGGAAGCCATGCCAACGAAGTGCCCACGACAATGGCCAGGAATCCGGCTGGAATTCTGAAAGGCAACGACACACGTCCAAAATACTGAACCAAAATAATGCCAAGGGGTAAAATAGCCATGCCGGGCCTGTGGTATATCCGCAGGATAAAATCCATGGAGATAAAGCCGATGGCGATGGCGGACAAGGTGGAAAGAAGGGCTGCCCTGGGGGTCCACTTCCGTATCCTTTCCGCCACGAATGCCCCTGCCGTTTCCATGGCCCCGCTGAAAAAACAGGCCGCCAATCCGAGGGCATACGCTTGTTGCCAATCCCCGGTAGCCCGGTAGACAGGCCCCATAATAAAAAAAACAAAGGCAAAAAGAGAAACCGTATTGATGCCGTAAGGGAGGGCCGTCACTTTGGGGTTTCCCGTTCGGAAGGCTAATTTCCTGGCCTGGTGGGTATAGTAGAGATTCCCTAACAGGATGGAAATAGCCGCAGCGGGCAGAATGGTCCCGGTGACCACCGACAAGGGGATTCCGCAGAGTTGGGGGCACAGTACAGCGATCACCATGAGCTGCATGAGGTTATCCACCAGCAACCCGAAGAAGCCGTCCAGGTCACCCTTGGTAAGGTATGGTAAGGTAATTTTCTTTTCCATTAAGTCTAGCCAAAGATATTTGAAATTATTAGAAACTACTAAAACCAAAATATATCCCACGAAATACACGAAAAATCACGAAACGAAATCTTTTTTCGTGTCCCTTCGTGTATTTCGTGGGATAGAGATTTAAAATTGTGAGTGATAAATTATCAGAATTGCCGAGTTAGAATAGAAAATCGGAACAACTTGGCGTATTTAATGGCAGGTGGTTTTCAGAAACCTCTAAAAAGTCCAGCGCTTCAAAAGCTCCTTCTTCTTTTTTTCTTTCTTATTTTTCTCGGGCGCGTTGGCTTCCGCCTCTTTTTTCGCGTCTTTCATACATTTTTCGTAATACTTCAAGGCCTCCTGCATACAGGATTCGAGAATGAATGAATCAGGGTCCTGCTCCTCCGCATCCAGTGCTTTACATGTTTCTACCTCGGGTTTTAGCTTTCTTTTACATTCCGTTATGAGGTCATGCTCCAGGGACCTTTTTCTCTCCAGGGCAGAAATTTCAGGAGGAAGAAGACCGGCGACAAAAAAAGAACCGAATAAAACCACAGCAATGGTGCGAATGGAAATCATGATTTCTCCTTATCAAGGTGCTTTATTACAAATATTTTTTAAGATTGGTATAGTTCAAGCCGGACACTGAACTTGTTGCTTCAGTTCGTCGGAGAGCAACCCCCAAAGCTGGGGATGCGATTCCACAAGGCGGGCGATATCAGCGAGGTCCTTGATCCGTTTGCTCTGTCTCCGTTTCGGCTCCGACCACGCCTTGATTTTCCCTTTGAGTGTATCTTCCAGCGAAGCGACACGCAGAAGTATGCCGTGGACATCAGCAGGAACAGCACGGGAAGGAAAGCTGCGATAGAAATCCTCCGTGCTTAGCTGGATGCTCACCGTTGATCGTCCTTTGAAGTTGATGGACCACTCAAATTTCTCTGACCGGAATCCCGCTTCCTCAAGCAGCGAAACCGAACGTTCAATGGCGTCTGATGCAACAACAAAGTCAATATCCTGGGTGACCATAGGTTCTTCCGCCCAGTGATTCACTGCAATGCCACCAATAGTGCACCACTCAATGTCTGCTCTCTCAAGAATATCCACAAGACGCATGGCATCGTCTGTCCCACCTGCCGTTTGCCAATCGTAGAATTGTTTTGAGGTCATAAGGCTATAGTACTAAAGAGAGAGGCGGAAAACCAACTATTTTGATCTAACGAGTCGAATAACTCATCATAGAAAGTTGGCTGGAACGAAATGGAACACGGCTTTTCAGAATCGAGTTATTTTATTGTTAGATTTCCAAGTTGTTTTGCTCTGTGTCTATTGAGTACCAGTCTATTTTCCTGGTTATATACATCACTGTAGTGAGTACGAATAGCAATCCTATACTCCCCATGATCAGCGCATAATCTTCTAATTGTAAAATTATATACAAATACGAATATAAAACTGTCAATATTCCCAAAATTGTGTATGTGAAGCTTAAATTTTTTAGTATTCCCTTTGAGTATCCAGTAATTATGAGTGTAATTGCAGAGGCAGATAGGATATATGCAAAATTAAAATTAACATGCTCAGATAAGGATAACAATAAGGTGTAAAACAGCAAAATTGCCAACCCGATTAGTATGTATTGTATTGGGTGAACTTTATGTCTGTTGATTATTTCTGAAAAGAAAAATGCTGAGAAAGTAAAAACAATAAACATAATAGCATATTTTGAAATTCGTATTGATTTCTGGTAGATATCAGCGGTTAAGATTAGTTTTAGGCCAAAGGCTGATGATGTAACCTTGTAATGGCTGCCTTTCCAATATTGAGGGTAATTCCTGTTTAGATGCAAAATTTTCCAGCTTGCAGAAAATCCGTTTTTGTCTATTTGTCTTTCTGTGGGCAAAAAAGCGCCATTAAAGCTTGGAGAGGGCCAGCTTGAAGTAAGTTTAATTTCAGTAGTCTCGGCTACCGGTATAAAATTTATTTGCTCACTGCCATTTAGATTTAAATTAAATGAGAAATTGTTGATTTTATTATTTGAAGAGAGATCAATTTCTGTACCGACACCTGCTGGGGCAATATCAGTTGTTTTGAGTCCTGGGTTGGCGTTGATATTTAAATCGTTAAATTTGATGTTAATATTTTTTTGTATGCCGCGCATGTCTGTTATACCAATAGAAAATATTGCTTTATCCCACAACACATTTTGACTGTCGATGCTTAACTGGCTAGCTGGCGGAAATATGAAATTTCCATTGAATTTGAGATTGATATTATACAATACCGTCTCGTAGAGACTTCTATATCTTATTTCTGGTACTATCTCTCCTGAAATGTTTAATATCTCTGGCAAAATATGAAGATAATTAATGTTGAATTTTATTTTTCCATTCTCATCCTTGTAAAATGATTTGTATGGTACGGTGAAAAATGGTCCTGTAATTGTCTGGCTGTTTCCCCATTTTTGACTAATTTCTTTTACAACAGAATCTCTTCTGGATTTTCTTTCTTTCATTAAAGATTTTGTCATTGAGGCTGGTATTAACAATACAAATACAAGAATTCCTATTGAAAATAATTTGTAACTATTCAGCGTAACTGCGGCA
>JAJDAS010000495.1 GCA_029261755.1 Nitrospinia bacterium | reverse complement strand
CCCATTCGCCGGTTGAACTCCATGCGTATCCGTTTACACAGATCAATACCAAACCGATGACTACAAAACCTTGAACTAAAATTTTTATGATTTTAAACATGATTTGCTCCTCCTTAAAAGAATAGATTTTTCTACCCTGATAAAAAGCACAAATCATGCCAGGAATTTTTTACTTAAAAAACAATGAGTTAGGAGAAAAACATTCCAGATGAGTGTGTGTATTTTGAAAATGTTACAAAAAAATTTGTAACCGTTCACGGGCAGCACTTTATTAACCCGTGGGACGGATACGAAAATTGTGACGACTCAGGTTGAAAGGTTCTCTTGGGGGGCAAGTTTTTTTCGTCCTTCTTGCTTTACTCGCCGTACTCCTCCTCGTAATCCGCTAAGGCGGCGAGGACTACCTCTTTCGCGTGGTCGGCGTCGTATACCTCTTCGATGGAAACCTTCAGCTCCTTGCCAAGAATGAGCTTGTAGGTGCTGAAATAATGCCGAAGGCGTTCAATCATTATTTTTGGCAGGTCGGCCAATTTCTCGGCGAATCCCCAAATATTGTCATTGGCCAGGACGGCGAGTATTTTGTCATCAGCCTCTTCATCATCCACCATTTGCAAGCCGCCAATGACCTTTGCGTTCAAAATGACCTCGGACCTGTTGATAGGCCGTTCGCTGATTACGCAGATGTCCAAGGGGTCACCGTCTCCACGCTTGGCCGTGGGTGAGAGTTTTCCGACTCTCGGACCACAAAAGGTGCGGGGTACGAATCCATAAAGATTGGGGGGCTGGGAGGTGGTTCGCTGAGGTCGGTCCACCAGCAAATACCCGGTTTTTTTATCCACTTCGTACTTCACCGAATCAAAGGGGGTAATTTCTATATAGGCGTTGACCAGATTGGGCGGGTCCACGCCGGGTTCCAATCCGTGCCAGGGATGAGGTCGCCAGCGATAAAAGGGGTTGGGGAATTTCATCTATTTTCCTGTCTGTTAAAGTTAAATGTGTAGAGAAAACCTTGCATTTGGGGGAATTTTCCTTCCAAGTCAAAGGAAGGACTATCATATCATTTCCCGCGCCGGGTGAACCAGTGAAACGGCTTTTTGCCCCATTCGTCCCATGGAAATTTCAAAGTTACCCCTTCACCAACTCTTTCTTAATCTTAACCACCACCCTGGCGACTTCCAAAGGGCCGTTTGCAGAGACCCTCACCATGGCCTCTTTGCCCACCCCCCCTTTATCAAAAATAATATCCGGGACCTTGCCGCCAAAGCCTTCAATGGCTTCCTTCACCCCCCATTCCAGAGTGGAGCCTTCTTGGTCCCGGATGGTTTTGGGTTCCCTGGCTCGATCAAAGGAGGCAACGGACAGTTTTAATTTTTTGCATGCCTTGAGGACGGCCTCATCATAAAGCACATTCATGCATGCCTTCTTAGCGGGGTCGTACCTCATGTTAGTGAGTACCACATTGGCGATATGTCTAGAGGCTCCAAAAGCGGGATGGTGAATAACGGCGACCCCTGGCCCATCTTTTATGATCCGGCTCGGAAAAGCGACAACCTCGTCCCAGGATATGGCTCCGGGAAGAGCTGCAGCAAGATTGGATTGGACCTCCGGGATAATGAGTCCCAACTCTTCTTTCTTCAACAAAGCCAGTGCAGCGTACATTTTCTCCAATAGTGAATTCTTTTCCGCCTCCCTTTGAAAAAGAGCCAGATGGTTGAGAGGTCCAATCCCCTCGCCAATGGAAAGGGAGTGCCGCAGAGCGCTTTGCAAATATTCCTTTGCTCTTTGCACCGCTTCGTGCAGCGAAAGGCCTTTGGCCAATTCGGCGGTTATGGCGGCAGACAGGGTGCAGCCGGTCCCGTGAGTGTTTTTAGTATCCACCCAACTCATGGGAAAGTGGGAAAGGTTTTTCCCATCGAACAACACATCCGTTGGATTCTTACCCAGGTGCCCTCCCTTCACCAGTACGTTTTTCGGTCCCATCTTTTGAATGGCCTTGGACGCCTTTTCCATATCTTTCAGGTTCCGAATTCGGGTTTTGGCAATGGCTTCCGCCTCCGGGATATTCGGTGTTAATAAAAAGGTCAGGGGGAAGAGGACTGATACCAGCGCCTCGCGTCCTTCGTCGTCCAAAAGGGGTGCTCCGCCCTTGGAGACCATTACAGGGTCCACCACCAGTTTCCTGATTCGGTGCCGTTTCATTCTTTGCGCCACCACTCGCGTGATCCCTGCATTGGACAACATACCGGTCTTCACCGCCTCCGGTCTGATGTCGGATAAAACGGAATCCATCTGCTTTCCCACGAATTCGGCGGGAATGTCATGGACTCCCTGAACGCCAACGGTGTTCTGAGCGGTGAGGGATGTCACCACGGCCATCCCGTAGACGCCACGGGCACTGAAGGTTTTAAGATCGGCCTGCACTCCTGCTCCGCCGGAGGGGTCGGACCCGGCAATGGTTAATACTTTTTTCATAATCTTCGTTGGCTCCGGTGAATCATTGAGAGATTGAATCATTGAATCATTGAGAGATTGAATCAATGAGCCATTAGGACATTTATGATAATACTTTTTCGGTGTTGTCGGCAAAGCTGTTTTTGTAGGAAGAGTATGAAGATATTGAACCATTGAGGTATTGAGAGATTGACAATGATTCAATGATTTATTGACACTATGAGCGATTTTTGAAATAATACCCGTTTCTTCAGTGGGCGTAAGGGTTACCTCGAATCGCCTGATTTATAAATCTTAAAAATTTGGAGGGTTACCATTGGCAAAAGAAGATCTTACTATTAGGATCGGTGGTGAGGGCGGTGAAGGAATAATAAGTACCGGTGACTTCATTGCCGCAATTGCAGCAAAGGCCGGTAACAATATCCTTACATTTAAAACTTTCCCGGCGGAAATAAAAGGCGGTTACGCCATGTACCAGGTGAGGATTTCCGACGAAAAAGTTATGTGTGAAGGAGACGGATTCAACATCATCGTTGCATTCAACGGTGACGCATATGAAGCAAATAAAAAGTTCTTAAAGGAAGGGGACGTATTCGTTTATGATGGGCCCGGAGGCAATTTCGAGCCTGAGGAACATCCCGGCGTTACAATGTATGGCGTTCCCATGAGCAAGATCGCAAAGCAAGATTTAGGTGTGTACCGTTCAAAGAATATGGTCTGTCTGGGAGCCCTTTCCGGTCTCTTCGACCTTGATTTTGATCTTCTGAAGCAGTTTATTCAAGATAAGTTTGGTAAAAAAGGCCAGGAAATTGTAGATATAAATATTAAGGCTCTTGAGGCCGGACGAGATCACTGTAAGAACAACCTGACAAAAACTGATAATTATCGTATCCCGAAAAGCGAAAAGAAGGATATGATTATCATCTCAGGTAACGATGCGGCCGGCCTGGGAGGAATAGCCGCCGGCGTAGAGTTCTTTTCCTGTTACCCTATCACACCGGCAACGGAAGTTGCCTACTTTACGGCCGACCACATATACAAGACCGGCGGAACCTTTGTCCAGGCGGAAGATGAAATAGCATGCCTTGCCAACGTTCTGGGCGCATCCTTTGCCGGGAAAAGGGCCATGACGTCCACATCAGGGCCCGGCATCTCCCTCATGTCGGAGATGATCGGTATGTCGAGCATGTCTGAAACACCGCTCGTTATCGTCGGTGTTCAGCGCGGCGGCCCGGCAACCGGTCTTCCTACCAAGCATGAGCAGTCGGATCTGTTTATCTGCGCGCATGGCGGCCATGGCGATGCTCCAAGGATAATCCTTTCAGCGGAAGATGTTCAGGAGTGTTACGAGCTTACAATCGAAGCATTTGAACTGGCCGAGAAATATCAGGTGCCGGTATTCATGCTCTCCGATGGTTCCATGGGCTTCAGGACTGAGTCTATACCAAGACCGGATATGAAGGCGGCCAAGAGAGCCAGGAGAAAGCACTTCGGTAGCGTTAAGGAAGGCGAGAAATTCAAACGCTATGCCATAACGGATGACAATATCTCTCCCGTTGCCTATCCTGGAGACAAAGGCGGCAGGCATATTGCTCCCGGTCTTGAACATAATGAGAGCGGGGCGCCCAATTTTGATCCCGTCAACCGTAAGAAGATGATGGATAAGCGTATGGATAAGGTTGCCAATATCGAAAATGAGTACAAAAAAGCCGAGTTTGAAGGAGACGATCAAAATGACATCGGCCTCATTGCCTGGGGGTCTACCCAGGGATGCGTGAGGGAGGCCGTCAAACGGCTGAGGGCTAAAGGCAAAAAGGTGGCGGCCCTTTATCCAAAGATGATATGGCCCCTGCCTGTAAACCAGATTAATGAGTTTGCAAGCAAGTGCAAGAAGGTAATGGTTCCCGAGGTCAATTACCAGGGGCAGTTTGCCGAAATCATCAGTTCCAAGACAGACATCAACCCGATAAAGTATAACATATATGCAGGTATGCCATTTACACCTGATGAAATGTGCCAAAAAGTTGAGGAGGTGATAGCATGAAGAGCGCAGCGATGAACAAGGTTGAACTAAGTCCAAAAGAGTATAAAAGTGAAGTAACCCCGGTATGGTGTCCCGGCTGCGGTGACTATTCCGTACTTAACAGCACTTATATAGCGCTTAGCCAGTTGGGACTGGATCCGGAGCAGATTGTCTTTGTTTCAGGTATTGGGTGTTCTTCCAGGCTTCCTTACTTCGTTGATGCCTATGGCATGCATACCCTGCACGGAAGGGCGCTTCCAGTGGCGGCCGGAGTTAAACTGGCTAATCCCGACCTTGAAGTGATTGTTACCGGCGGTGACGGTGACGGCTTTTCCATCGGAGGGGGGCATGTCCCTCACGTAGCAAGGAAGAATATGGACCTTTCCTATATTATGATGGACAACTCGGTTTACGGCTTGACGAAGAGCCAGGCATCACCCACCAGTGAATTGGGTTTTAAGACAAAAACGACTCCACATGGTAATTTTGATAATCCTATCAATCCCATTGCCCTGGCGATCACCTATGGGGCGACATTCGTAGCCCAGGCCTCTTTCGGCAAGCCTAAGGATACTACGGAGATCATCAAGGCGGCCATTGAGCATGAAGGATTTTCTTTCGTGAATATCATGTCGCCATGTCCATCCTTCAACTATCTTAATACAGCCGCTTACTACAATAAGAGGGTAAAACCTTTACCTGAGGACTATACACCTGACAGCAGGAGTAAAGCACTTGAGATTGCCATGGGGCCTGAAGCGAGGGATTACATGGGAATCTACTTCCAGGAAAGAACCCCAACCTATGTGGAAAGGATACAAGATATTATCAAGGCGCAGGGCGGAAGTCCCGACTACGATATCCAGAAAATTGCCGACAGGTTTAAAGTCTGATATCGGTTCATAGACTATCAAAAGGCCGCAAGAGATGAAATCTTTTGCGGCCTTTTCTATTTTAGGCCTTTCTTATTTAGAATAATGTTGCTTTACCCCTATCTTCAATGAAATTTAATTATTAACTCCACTCTTGTCCAAAATAGGATTTATTTTGGACAGGCGATTGCATTAGCCGGATAAGTTTTAGGCTTATAGGTACTCAAAACAGATCCATTTTTCGCATAATTAGGCGAAAATTAACTTTAAAGTCCGTCTTAGCTATCTTGGACAGGCTATTTTCAGAAAAGGGAACCTTGTTTTAAGAATATCGTTCCCATTCTGTTAACTTATTGATTTTACTTGTTTTTTTTGGAACAAAATCTGTCCAAAAAAGTTATTTTGGACACCAATGTATTAACTCAGTATCTTTTCCTCTTCTCCACCACCACGCCAATGAGGGTGTGTCCACCATCCTTGGCCAATTCGATATCTTCATACTTCGGATTGAGTGGATGCAGGACCCTGGTCTTTCCGTACTTTTTTAATTGTTTCAAAGTGGCCTCGTAATCCGCGTTGCAAACCACCACATAATCATTTTGCTCCTGCTTTTTGTAAGGGTCCACCACAATAATATCCCCCTCCCGGAACTCCGGCTCCATGCTGTCCCCTTCCACTATGAGCGCGAATTCACCTTTTGTCTCCGTTTCCACGAATTCGGCGGATTCATCTTGTCCATAAGCCTCTTTCCAATGACCAGCCCGGACCCAGGAAAGAACGGGAATTCGTTTCGTTCTTCCCCCGGGAATTATCGGTTTCATATACCCCGTTTCTATCATAAATTCGCTGGCTTCCACATTTAGGCCATTCAGTAGCTTCATCACCACCTCAAAGGTGGGTCTCCTGATTCCTTCCTCTATATATCTGATGTGTGGATTGGTCACTCCCGCTAACTTTTCCAGATCGCGCAGGGAATACCCTCTTTCCTTCCTTTTTTCCTTAAGAAATTCGCCTAATTTTTCCATATTGCTAATTATAGTTTTCTTGTTATGAGTTGTCAAGTTTTCTCTTGACAGAGAATTATAGTTTGCAATTAGCCTTTAAAAGTATATATTATTGAGGAATATGGGAAGTACCATTTAGAAATTTTCAGCCTTCCCTGGTTAAATTCAAGAAGGCGGCGCATTTTTTTGCATTCTATGCTAAATATAGTTAGCTTTCTGTTGACCTGCCATCCTCTCTAAAGGAAAAGTAAATGGCGGAAGCTATTAAGGGACTTTACAATCCTCGAAACCCCACTACCAAGGATTTCTACAGATTGGTGGAGGACCATTCGGAAAACCTGGAATATATTTATCCCGAAGAGTACGAAAGGGCCTTTGGGTTTTTCCGTCCAGTGGTGAAAAACACCATGGACCGGTATTTGGAATGCGGAATCTATGAAAATGGGTTTGCCCGTGTGCGCTGTGAGGACTGTAAGAACGAGTACCTTGTGCCCTTCTCCTGCAAAACCAGGGGCGGATTTTGCAATTCCTGTTCGGAGAAGCGGTCCCTGATTTTCGCGGAACGGATGGCCACGCAAATTCTGGAGAGCGTGAATCATAAGCATTATGTCTTCTCCATCCCAAAGATCATCCGGCCCTATTTTAAGTACAACCGAAAGCTTTTAGGAAAACTCTGCCATAGTTGTTTTGATACCGTGAAGGATTTTTACCGGGAGGTTGTCCCGGATAAGGACACGGTTCCCGGAGCGGTCTTGATTTACCAAACCTTCGGCTCGGACGCCGCCAATTACCATTGCCATGTGCATGGCCTATTCTCCGAAGGGGCCTTTGACAAAACCGGACATTTCTATCCGGTAACTGGGGCTCCATATAAAAGGATGGAAGAGTATTTTCGTCTGTCGGTTCTGGGCATGTTGAAAAAGGAAGGGCTGATTTCCGATGATCTGATCCAAAACCTTCTTTCCTGGAAACACTCCGGCTTCAATATCCATGCGGAAGGAAAGGCAGTGGCCAATGATGACGCCGGACGGGAACGCCTTGCCAAGTACATGATACGTCCGCCCATTTCCATGGCCCGCCTTACTTACGACAGGGAAAAGCAGGTTGTTTATTATCGAACGGACAAAGGAATTCTCGATTTTGACCCGGTAGAGTTTCTTGCTAGATTAAGCGTTCATGTTCCCAACGTATATGAGCAAACGGTAAGATACATGGGTTTTTATTCAAACAAGTCCAGGGGAATGAGAAAAAGAGAGGGCCTGGCAGAGGAAGAAATCGAGATTATGAAAGAAGAGGAAAAGGAAGGCCGCTCAAAAAATTACGCCTGGGCCAGGCTAATCAAGAAGGTCTACGAAATCTCGCCTCTCGTCTGTAAAAATTGCGGCGGAGAAATGAAAATAATTTCGGTGATTACCGATTTTGAAGTGATTCGTAAGATTTTGAAACACATTGGTCTTTGGAACCAAAGAATACACGCCCCACCGCCCCTGCCTAACCTCCACCCGCCTCCTGTTGTGGATGACACTCCTGATGTGGAGTCCTACTTTCAGGATTTCATTCCCACCGATGACCAGTACATTGTGGATCAGCCTTTTTTCTCTTGATTATTTAAAAATCTTCAAAAGGGCACCTGGAGACATGCGCCTTGAAGAAGAAAGAATTTTGACTTTCATGCGTCATTTTGCTAATCTTTGGGCAAATCCGGGATCCAAAATGAAAATACTCAACTTACTTTCCATTTCCGCAGCAGTTTTCTACCTTTTTGGGGTTTGTGGGGCCTACTAAGGCCCCAAAAACCCCAAAAACTTCCCTTTAGCAAAAAACCTCAAAAAAGCAAATTCCTATCAAGCCCTTCGAAGGCCCCACAAACCCCAAAAACTTCCCTTTAGCAAAAAACCTCAAAAAAGCAAATTCCTATCAAGCAAAAACCTCAAAAAAGCAAATTCCTATCAAGCAAAAAACCTCAAAAAAGCAAATTCCTATCAAGCCTCCTGACTTGGTGATTTGCACAAAATGTCAAGAACAGCCTCTAACTTTCAAGCCCTACGATTGCCGGACCAGGATATTTTTAATCATTTGCGGTGGCATTGTTCAAAAGGTCGATTCTTTTCTCAGCCGCTGGAAATGCCCTCTCTGCGTTAAAAAAATCCCTTATTACCCGAGTTTTGCCATCCCTTTCAAACGATATGTCAAGGATAGCGTTGAGAGTTTAACCAGGCAATATTTAACCGATGACAAGGCTACCTACCGGGAAGTTGTCAAATATGACAAGATGCCCATTGCTTACTTTGATGAGGAAAATCCAAAGAAGCGGTCCCTGATTTTCGCGGAACGGATGGCCACGCAAATTCTGGAGAGCGTGAATCATAAGCATTATGTCTTCTCCATCCCAAAGATCATCCGGCCCTATTTTAAGTACAACCGA
>JAJDAS010000494.1 GCA_029261755.1 Nitrospinia bacterium | reverse complement strand
CCTATTATTCCCAGATAATGAATAATCATGGTTATAATTCTTTTGACCACAAAGATAGCAGGTAAGATTAATGGAAGGAGCCCATCAGTAGGAGTATTTATACGAGGAAGTTTGTTGGACTATCCATTTATGGGTTCATTCAGGTATGGAGTCCCGCATTCAGGCGGCAACGATAAGGAGTAAACCATACCGATCGAAAGAAAATCATAGCCACCAAAACAGACGTAATACACAAGTAATTTGAAATGGGATAGAGCATAACATTTCCGCCTGAAAAGCGGGACTCCAAGCCCCAAAAGTCACAATCTTGTTGGTTTAGCCGAGGGTATTGGTCTTGAGAATTCTTATTTTGCTACCGTTAAGCTGAGTACCTGAGTCGTGGCCAGATTTCTTCAAAAATCCTTTTTATCATCATGACATTTTTTCACTAGTGTGAAAAAATGCCATACCTTAAAAGCAAAAAGACCATAAAGAATCTTCCTGTATTTCCTGCCTTCTTAAGATGAAAAATGGTTTATTAAGTTTTTTTTCGTGCAGCTTTTTCGGTTCGATAGCTATCCAGGATCGTATTCGCGAGGCAGGAGCCTCTCGGTATGCATTCCCAGGGAGGACCCTGGGAACGAGAGGGTTAGAGGATGCTTGAAACGAGAGGGGTGGGAGGAAAAAATGGAATATGGAATAATCAGTTAATGATTTTATCTTTTAAAAGCTGGGTATACCGGAAATCACTATCCAGAATGTGTTGAAGTAACCATTCATTTAGAAAATTTACCACATCGGTTAATTGTGGTTTTGAGCCACCCAAATACTTGGAATGGTAATCCTCAATCTGTGAGACAAAATATGCATGTCCTTTTTTCTGACGTTCCAGGTCATTATAGTTATACCTTTCCAGTGCTTTCTCTTCCTCGGAAAAGTGATAATGGGTATACTCCATGAGTTCTTTCAGGGTTTTATTGATAAGATCATCATTCTCTTGGGAATTTTCATTACAAAGCTCAAGCTTGTGTAGCAACACAAATAACTGCTTGTGGTGCTCATCAAACAATTCCACACCTACACTGTAAGTTTCATTCCATTCAATTGCCATGTTTGCTCTATAAAATATTTCAATAGAAACTTAATTAGCTACAGAAATTCACAGTGTAGCGTAGCCGTAACCAAAAAGATTATTAGCCGCGAAGTTCGCGAAGAAACACGAAGAAGTAAAAAAGGATTTTCCCTTAGCGACCTTCGTGTTCTTAGTGGCAAAAAAGTCTTTTATTTTAAAAGGTTACGAGCAAAACTGTGCTGAAAAAACAACGTTTCATAGGCTTGTATTACAGAAAAATCTGCTAAAAATTCTGTGTGGTTCTGTGTCAATATGTGACCAATTTATTCGCGGTTTTCCTTATGCTCTGGTCAACTGGCGGTACTTGATCCTATGAGGCTGATCCGCAGCGGCGCCAAGGCGCTTCTTTCTATCCGCTTCGTAATCGGAATAGTTTCCCTCGAACCATACCACCTTGCTCTCCCCTTCGAAGGCCAGGATGTGGGTGGCGATGCGATCCAGAAACCAACGATCATGGCTGATCACCACCGCGCACCCGGCGAAGTTTTCCAAAGCCTCCTCCATAGCCCGCATGGTGTTTACGTCCAGATCGTTGGTGGGTTCGTCCAATAGAAGCACATTGGCTTCCTCTTTCAATAATGTGGCCAGATGGACACGGTTCCGCTCACCACCGGAGATCATCCCCACCTTTTTCTGTTGGTCGGACCCCGAAAAATTGAATCGAGCCACATAAGCTCTGGAGTTCACCTCTCGTTTGCCCAGGGTAATGGTATCCTGTCCTCCGGAGATCACCTCCCAGATGGTCTTGCTGGGGTCCAGGGTGTCGCGTCCCTGGTCTACATAAGCCAGCTTCACGGACTCCCCAATCTTGATGCCGCCCGAGTCGGGCGTTTCTTCCCCCGTTACCATGCGAAACAGGGTAGTCTTTCCCGCGCCGTTAGGCCCGATGATTCCCACAATGCCGCCGGGAGGAAGGTTGAAGGTCATATCTTCCACCAGGAGTTTTTCACCGTAGGCCTTGCCTACTTTGTCGGCCTGGATTACAACGTTTCCCAGCCTGGGTCCGGGGGGAATATAGATTTCCAACTCTTTGGAACTTGCTTCCATCTCCTGGCTTAAGAGGTTTTCATAGGAATTGATGCGCGCCTTTGCTTTCGCATGGCGACCTTTGGGAGACATGCGAATCCACTCCAGTTCCCGCTTCAGGGTCCTCTGTCGGTCGCTTTCGGATTTCTCTTCGTTCCGCAGGCGGGCCTCCTTCTGCTCCAGCCAGGATGAGTAATTGCCCTTCCAGGGGATTCCATGTCCTCGATCCAGTTCCAATATCCAGCCGGCTACGTTATCGAGGAAATACCTGTCATGGGTAACGGCGATGATGGTCCCGGCGTATTGTTGCAGATGATGCTCCAGCCATGCCACCGACTCTGCGTCCAGGTGGTTGGTGGGTTCGTCCAGGAGGAGGATGTCCGGTTTTAGTAAAAGGAGACGGCACAAAGCTACGCGCCTCCTTTCTCCACCGGAGAGAACCTTCACCATTGTGTCTCCCGGTGGACACCGCAAGGCGTCCATGGCCATCTCCAGGCGGGAATCCAGGTCCCAAGCGTCCAGGGCGTCGATCTTATCCTGTACCACTCCCTGGCGTTCGATGAGGGCGTTCATGTCGTCATCCGACATGGGTTCGGAGAACTTTTCATTGATCTCGTTGTATTCTTTTAGCAGGGTTGCGGTCTCTCCTGCGCCTTCTTCCACGATCTCGAGTACAGTCTTGGTATCGTCCAGATTCGGCTCCTGCTCCAGAAATCCCACCGTATGACCGGGAGAGACGGTGGTTTCCCCGTTGAAATCCTGGTCCACGCCCGCAAGAATCCGCAAGAGGGAGCTTTTCCCGGACCCGTTGAGTCCCAACACGCCTATCTTAGCACCATAAAAATAGGAGAGGGAGATATCCTTCAATACCGCTTTCTTATTGTGAAACTTGCTCACCTGCATCATGGAATAAATGATTTTGTTTGGTTCTTGGCTCATCTGAAAATGTTCTCCTAAAGAAAAGTTAGTAACTGTTTATAGTTATGGGCGCTTCCAAAAACTCTCTTTACATCCCCCTAACCCCCTTTACTAAGGGGGAATTAGCGGTAAGTTTCTTTAAAAAAGTGAGTTTTTGGAAGTGCCCTTATGGGTTCAGTTGGTTTAGGTGCTTATTTTTTGGAGTGCAGGGACTGTGTCACTGTTTTTTTATTTCCTTGCTTCGACGTTTTATAAATCCTGGTCTCACGCTTTGATTCTAGGCCACTTAAAATCACTCCCCTATCATCTTCATAACGAGAATGACGCCCACGGCAACCGGCGCAATATACCTTATAAGAAAAACCCAAATCCTGGCAAAATGAGTGGAAATGCCCGCCATGCCTTTGTGGATCTCCTTGTTCGCCTCGTCAATCCCCCATACCCAACCAATGAAGATAGAGAGAAGCAGCCCTCCTAGAGGCAGAAGATAGTTAGAGGCCAGGGAATCTGCCAGATCGAAAAAGGTCATGCCCATTAGCTTGAATTCCGACATAAGGCCGAAGGAGAGGTTGGAAGGAACTCCGCAAAGGAAGATGGCGGTGGAGATAATGATTACCGCCTTTTTTCTGGTCCAGCCCAGTTCATCAATGAAATAGGCCACCACAACCTCTAAAAGAGAGATGCCGGAAGTGAGGGCGGCTATGGCCAGCAATGCAAAAAAGGCCGTGGAGAATACCGGACCG
>JAJDAS010000493.1 GCA_029261755.1 Nitrospinia bacterium | reverse complement strand
GATTGGAGAGCATTTAAACCATAATGTTTTAAAGCCGTTTTTTGGAAGAATTCGCCCTTGCAATGTTTTGGATGGAGTTAAAATCCTTGCCCCTTGCAATAGTTCGTTTGCCTTTCCCTCTTCCCATGCCGTCAATGTTGTTTCCCTCGCCACCATCATGTCTTTTGAATACCGGCGGTTCGCTCCCGTGGTGTGCACTATCGCTCTTCTTGTATGTTATTCGCGGGTTTTCCTTGGGGTGCATTATCCTTCGGACGTTGTAACCGGCCTGCTTTTCGGGTTGTCTTGCGGTATTTTGGTCATTTTCTTAAAGACAAAATCGTTGCGCTGGTATAATAATCGTGGGAAGAGTGAAGAAGTTTCCGATAGCTAAAGTGTTGCCATGACCTCTTTCCCAAAATCCTCCCCTCGCATAGCAATCATTAAACCTAGCTCCCTGGGAGATATCATCCACACCCTTCCTCTTTTGAAGACCCTACGTAGGGCCTTCCCTTCCGCCTACATTGCTTGGGTTTTGGAGGGGGCCTACCAGGAGTTATTGGTCGATAACAAGGACCTGGATGAAGTCATTGTGATCCATACAAAAAAATGGCGCCGCGAAGTCAGTTTAAAAAGTATGGAGGAAATATGGAGTACCATCAAAAAGTTGAGAAGGCTCCGATTCGACATCGCCATAGACCTCCAAGGTCTTCTCAAAAGCGGTGTCATTGCCTGGCTTTCCAATGCCGACATGCGCCTTGGATTTCATAAATCGAACATGAGGGAACCCATCAACGCCCTGTTCCTGAACAAAACAGCAGAGCCTGCGGAACCAGGCAAGCATGCCATAGAACGTGGACTAAATCTCCTAAAACCCTTGGGAATCAAGGAGTTCCAACTTCATTCCGAATTTCCTGTTTCTGAAAAGGACAAGGAAACTGCACAGGCTTTTTTCAAAGAGCATCATTTGAACAAACCGTTGGTGGCCATAAATGCCGGTGTGGGATTTCCTACAAAATCATGGAAATGGGACAGATATGCCGCCTTGGCCGATATGCTGATGGAAAAACGTGGCTGCTCCATTCTCCTAACCTGGGGACCTGGGGAACGGGAGATGGTGGGAAATATAGCCGGGCAGATGAAAAACTCGCCATTGATTCCCCCCGCAACCACCGTCAGGCAGTCGGCGGCTTTTTTTAAACATTGTGACCTTTATATTGGCAGTGACACGGGCCCCATGCAGCTGTCAGTAGCCCTAGGCGTAAAGTGTTTGGTTCTCATGGGTTCCACCGATCCCTTGCGGAATGGTCCTTTCGGCAAAGAAAACATGGTTATCCAAAAAGATTTTCACTGCAAAAATTGTTATAAACGGAAATGCGATACAGTGGAGTGCATGGAAGCCATTCAAGTGCAAGAGGTCTTCGAGGCAGCCTCTGGGATGCTGGGGGACGGGGGAAATGGAGCGATGGAGTGATGGAATAATGGGGTCGTCGCCACCAGAGAAAACTTTCTTTTGAGGGCCACCTACACCCTGTGGCCGCTTACAAATAGCGGCGTTATACTCTTAGCAGTCCCGCCGTGACTCAAAGTCTAACGATAAGCATAAATACCTTCCGCGTTTATTGACTTAAAAAATTGATTTTCCTATACTACCATCAGCTTGTCTAATTCTTATGTGGGGACCGCTTTTCCCTTCCTTCCGTTCCTTCCCTGGCCGTTTAACCCAGCCGTTTTTTTTCCATGAAAATGAAATTTGAGCCTATGACAATGGTTTTATGGGGGTTGCTTGGCCTCCTGGGAATATTAGCCTTTAAGGGTCTTTTTTCAAGCAGAATGGATTTTTACCAATCCAATGTCGTGCTTATTACAGTAGACAGCTTCCGCCCGGACCACTTAACCCCTTACGGATACAAAAGGGAGACAACTCCAAATTTAAACAAATTGGCGAAAGATTCCTCGATTTTTTACTACTGTTACGCACAGTCCAGCCAATCAGCTCCATCCATTGCCACCCTATTTACTTCCCTGGTTCCTCAAAAACACGGAGTGGTGGCAGGCAAAAGGATTTTGGCCCAAGCTGGAGAACTTCCAAACCAAGAAAACCAGGGAGGGGAAAGCGGCATGGAAACAACGACCTTTGCCGCCGGGAATCAAGTACCCCTTAAGGAGGAACACCAAACTCTGGTGGAAAGCTTTTCCAGTCTGGGTTATGCTACGGCCGGCTTTTCCACCAATGGTTTGTTCTCCAAAGATCAGGGGTTTGGCCAGGGGTTTGCCCATTTTGAAGATTCCCGCTGCCGTTGGGGTACAGCGGAATGTGTTAATGAAGAGGTGAGCCGCTGGCTTACAAAAAAGCCTAATCCCTTCTTTTTATGGGCTCATTACAATGATCTTATGGATGATTTTCCTTTGACAGGAACGCATCACCAGTTAAGCTCTTCGACAAAAAAACCATTTCCTCCGGAAAAGGAAAGTAGCGACAAAGAGTCCGCCATTTCCCGCTATGATGCAAAGTTAGCCTACCTGGATCGCGAAATTGGAAAGTTGATAGATCAGCTAAAGAGCCTTGGCCTTTATGAAAACACCGTTATCGCAGTAGTGGGCACCCATGGAGAGGAACTGGGAGAGCATGGGGGCTGGGGCCATGGGACAACCGTTTATAATGAACAAATCCATGTGCCTTTAATCGTCAAGTTGCCGAATAGTGTCTATAAAGGCACTATTGTGGAGACAAAAGTCCGGCAAGCCGATGTGGCCCCCACCCTGCTGGAAATTGCGAAAGCTCCCCCCATGCAGGAAATTTTCGGCGTATCTCTGGTACCCGACATTCAAGGGATCGGTGCCAATGAGATGGAGGTTTATAGCGAATGCAGGGCGGATGGCATAACGCAAGCGGTTATCGAAAGAAAGTATAAATTAGTGGTCCACAATAAGACCGGCGAAAGAGAGTTTTACAATATTAAAAAGGATTTCCGAGAGCAAAAAAACGCCATCAAGGAAAGACAGATGGACGCCAATCGTATGCACAAAAGGATCAAGGAAAGGTTTCATCTGTAAAGCAAAAAATATTTTAGATTTTAGATTTGTGATTTTAGATTGAAGGAATATTTAGTTTAAAAAAACCTTCCATCAACTACTAATGAAAAAATTAAGAACGCTAACCAAAGATTTCATTGCCAAGGAACAAACCCTGCTGGTCATTGCCTGCATTGTAGGGCTTTGCGCCGGATTTTGCGCAGAGGGCTTCACCTTGCTTATCTCCTTCTTCAGAAATCTTTTCCTGGAAGGGGATCACATTGGCGATTTTTTTATCCGCTACTGGTACCTTCTCCCTCTCATTCCCATGGCAGGGGGGCTTTTGGTGGCGCCTTTGTCACATTTTTTCCCCAGCGAGGCCAAGGGTCATGGCGTCCCGGAGGTAATGCTTTCCGTAGCCCTAAAAAACGGCATCTTGAAGCCCAGAACCATTTTACTGAGGGCCTTTGCTTCCGCCATTACCATCGGTTCCGGGGGTTCTGCAGGGCGAGAAGGACCCATTGTGCAGATCGGCTCTGCTATTGGGTCGGTCATCGGCCAGAACTTCAAATTGCACGGCGACAAAATCAAGATCCTCCTGGGCTGCGGCGCGGCGGGGGGAATAGCGGCCACCTTCAACGCTCCCATAGCGGGAGTCTTCTTTTCCATGGAGATCATCCTGGCCGACTTCACCGCAACCACCGTCACTCCCATTATTCTCTCATCGGTTATCGCCACCGCTGTCTCACGGTACATGAGCGGTAACACGCCAACCTTTCTAGTCCCGGAGTACCACATTGTCAACTATTCCGAACTCATACTTTACGCGATTCTGGGAGTAATTTGCGGTTTGGGCGCTCTTCTCTTTACAAAAATTCTCTATTGGACGGAAGATTTTTTCGAAGAGAAGGTAAAAATCCCCAATATCCTTAAACCTGCCCTTGGAGGACTGATCCTGGGAATCATCGCCTGTTTTTTGCCAGGCCGCGAAATCATGGGCAATGGCTACCACACCATATCCAGCGCCCTAAATAGCGATATCATATGGTACATGGCTTTTGTTCTGGTCTTTTTAAAAATCATCGGGACGTCCCTGACTCTCGGCTCCGGCGGATCGGGGGGCATTTTTGCGCCTTCTCTCTTTATCGGCGCCATGGTGGGTTTATCCTTCGGCTCTCTGGTGCACACGCTTTTCCCTAATTCAACGGCAGAGCCCGGCGCCTATGCCCTGGTGGGGATGGGCTCCCTGGTAGCGGCGGCCGCCCATGCGCCCCTCACCAATATCTTCATCATCTTTGAGCTTACCAATGAGTACGAAATTATTCTCCCCATCATGATCAGCTGTATCATTGCCACTTCCATAGCCAAGCATTTCCATCACGACTCCATATACACCCGCAAGCTTAGCAGGCGGGGGATTAAGCTCCACCAAGGCAGGGAAGAGTCCATCATGGAGGGGATCAAGGTGAGGGAGGTCATGCGGTACGATATGGAATTGATCCCCGAAAATACCCCCTTCAGGGAACTCATCGGTGTCATTTCACGCTCCAAGAACTCCTATTTTCCTATCGTGGATGATACAGGAGATATGACGGGCATCCTTTCCTTCTCCGATATCAGGGAGGTGATTTTCGAGGAAGGGATAGCGGATCTTATTGTGGCCAAGGAGGTGGCCACCACTGACGTGGTTTCCGTGACCCCCTGGAACAACCTCCATGAAGCTATGGATAAATTCGCTTCCATCGATGTGGCGCAGCTTCCGGTGGTGGATGACAAGACTCCCAACAAGGTTATCGCCATCCTTACGCGGGGTGATATTATTGCTACTTACAACCGTGAGGTGCTGATGAGCGGGTTGGGGAAGAAGGAGTGATTGCAGACTGTGTAAAGTTTGTAGTTCCGCCTATTATTGTGCAATATTGCGTCAACTAAAGG
>JAJDAS010000492.1 GCA_029261755.1 Nitrospinia bacterium | reverse complement strand
CAATAGTGTCCCAACGTTTTTTTAAAAAATCGTTTAAATACTTTAAAAATCAGCAAGTTACAATAAATAACGACCTGCATCGATTTGAATTTTAGATTACTATTTTTGCCTATCTTTTTTTTAAAGGAGAGGCAAATGAATGCAGGCACTACTATTTTTTCACAGATAATGAACTTCGTTCCATGGCGCAGATTCCAAACATGTGTTCATCGTTACCAAGGAGATTATAAAATCAAGACTTTTAGGTGCTCTGAACATTTGAAAACTATGTCTTTTGCTCAGCTAACATACCGTGAAAGCTTACGTGATATTGAAGCTTGCCTTCGCGCTATGGGGGTACGGCTTTACCACATGGGTATAAAGAGTGCTGTATCGAGAAACAACCTTGCCCATGCCAATGAGACCCGAAACTGGCGTATCTACGCAGACTTTGCAAAAATACTCATCCACCAAGCTAAAAAACTTTATGTTGACGAACCTCTTGGAGTAGATTTAAAGTCAGCCGTTTATGCATTAGATGCTTCCACCATAGACCTTTGCATGAGCTTATTCCCATGGGCGCACTTTCGCAGAACCAAAAGCGCTATTAAACTCCATACTCTTATGAACTTGCGTGGAAACATTCCTGAGTTTATTCATATCTCTGACGGCAAAATGCACGATGTAAACTTCTTAGATCTTTTGGTTCCAGCCCCTGGAGCTTTTTACATCATGGACAGAGGCTATCTTGATTTTGAGCGCCTTTACACACTCAACTTGTCAAAAGCTTTTTTCGTTACACGGGCAAAAAAAAATATCAAATTCCAACGGCGTTATTCCCATTCAGTTGATAAATCTACTGGTGTTCAATGCGACCAGACTATTGTCTTAACATCCTACTATCCTGCAAAGAAATATCCAGAGCCATTACGGCGGATTCGTTTTTTCGATGAAGAAAGACAAAAGCGCTTAGTATTTCTTACAAATAATTTTGACCTCCCTGCTACAACAATAGCTCAGCTCTATAAATCTCGGTGGCAAATTGAGATATTCTTTAGATGGATCAAACAAAATTTACGGATAAAGTCCTTTTATGGTACAAGCCAAAACGCCGTGAAAGTCCAGATATGGACTGCTGTCTCTACTTATCTTCTCGTGGCGATAATGAAAAAGCAGCTAAAACTTGAACCATCTCTTTATACAATTCTACAGATTCTGAGCGTGTCATTATTTGAGAAAATCCCTATTTATCAAGCCCTTTCTCAAAATAATATACCTAAAAAAGAAACCCCGTCTTCTAAGCAGTTGTTTTTATTCAATTAACGTTGGGACGGAATTGATAAAAACCATAAAACCTTTTCCTCTAAGGAATCCAGGAATTACAGGAATTTATAATCTTTTCTTTTTCTTTCTTCCTGCCTTTCCTGGGTTCCTAAGCGTTTTTATTTTAATTTGGCTAACAGCTCTTGCATAGAATTTTCAGCCTCTTTGAACTTATACTTCTTTACAAGTTTATTGAGGTTTGAAATTTTCTCCTGTAGATTTTCAGGCCATGTTAAAATATTCACTTCCTCCATAATGGCCTTGCAGTCTTTTGGTTTTCTCTTTTTAAGCGCTGGTTGAAGTTTTTCCAATATTCCTATCAGGTCTTTTTTTGACGAGACATCACCGCCTGTTTGCCGCATGGAGGTTTCCTCGATTTCTTTTACGTCTTGTAATGAGTGGACCGTTGTTTGAAGGGTTTCGGCAAAATCCAACAATTTTTCTTCAATATTTTTACCTTCTTTTATTGCCGCTTCCAAGTCTAAGGATACATTTTGTAGAGCCCCGGCTCCAATGTTTCCGGAGACGCCTTTTATTGTGTGGGCGATCCGTTCAGCGGTCTTAACGTCGCCTTTGTCAAGAGCCGCTTTAAATTCATCAACGGCGTTTGCGTATTTATCACGGAAACTTACCAGTAATTTCAGATAGAGTTTTTTGTTGCCGCCAATCCTTTCAAGTCCGCCAACGGTGTCGATTCTTGATATTTTTGGTATGGTTATTTCAACCTCCTCAACCGATTTTATCGCAGTCGCCTTAGCTCCTTCTTTTGCCTGAACATATTGACCAAGCGTCGTAAAAAGTTGTTTTGGATCGATGGGTTTTGCCACATGATCGTTCATCCCGGCGTCAATACATTTTTCCCTGTCTCCCGCCATTGCGTTTGCCGTCATGGCGATTATTGGCAAATCTTTATATTTTTTATTTTCCCGAATTTCTTTAGAGGCGTCTATTCCTCCCAACACTGGCATTTGAAGATCCATTAACACCACGTCGTAACTTCCTTCTTTTACCATGTCCACCCCTTCGCGTCCGTCATTGGCTATGGTTACGACAAACCCCGCCTCGGTGAGGATTTCATTCGCCACCTGCTGATTAATAGCGTTGTCCTCCACCAATAACGCTTTCACTCCATTAAAATTAGCAGCATCGGCAATAGCTCTTTCTTTAATGCTTGACGTTTCTTTTCCGGTTGATTTACCAAAAACATTCATAATGGTATTCAACAATGTTGAGGCGCTTACGGGTTTTACCAGGAGCGCTTCCAAGCCCTCTTTTTCAGCCTTTTTCACAACCTCTTCCCTGCCATGGGCGGTGACCATAATAATTGTCGGGATTTTCTTTAACGACTTGTTCTTTTTAATTAATTTTGATGCCTCAATTCCGTCCATGCCAGGCATTTTCCAATCCATGAGAACCAACTCAAAGGGGTTGTTTTTCGCTTCAGTTTCTAATATTCCGATTCCTTCTTCTCCTGAAGACGCGACCATCACCTTAAAGGTCAAAGATTCCAGCAAGCTTTTTAATATTTCCCTTGACGATTGATTATCATCAACCACCAACACCCTCATTCCCCGAAGGTCGATGGAAGGCATAAGGGGTTCCGAGCTTTTATCAGGGACCCCAAAAGTCGCGGTGAAGATAAAACGACTTCCTTTGCCCGGCTCGCTTTCAACGGAAATGCCGCCCTTCATCAATTCCACAAGCCGTTTACTGATAGTTAGTCCAAGGCCTGTGCCTCCATATTTTCTGGTGGTTGAACCGTCAGCCTGTGTAAATGATTGAAAGAGCTTTGAGGCTTGTTCTTTTGTAAGACCAATACCCGTATCTTTCACCGAAAAGGTTAAGAGAACCAAACCGTTTTTCTGCTCCATAAGTTCGGTAGAAACCACTATTTCTCCCTTTTCCGTAAACTTAATAGCGTTGCTGACAAGGTTCGTCAAAATCTGACCTAGGCGTAACGGGTCGCCTTTTAAAGTCATAGGAATATCCGCGGGTAAGGAGTAAAGGAATTCAATCCCTTTTTCTTCGGCTTTGATGGTCATCATGTTGGCAAGGTTATCCAAGACCTCGACCAGAGAGAAATCAATTTCCTCCATATCCATTTTCCCCGCCTCTATTTTTGAGAAGTCGAGAATATCATTGATAATTCCCAACAACGATTGGGCTGAGAACTGAATCTTGGAAACATAATCAAATTGTTTGGCGTTGAGGTCGGTTTGCAGAGCAAGATAACTCATCCCAATAACCGCGTTCATCGGGGTTCGGATTTCATGACTCATATTGGCGAGGAATTCCGATTTAGCTTGAGTAGCGTCTTCCGCGAGCTCTTTGGCCTCGGCCAACGCTTTTTCGTGGGCTTTGGTCGCGCGCATATAATTGCGGAACATGCGATATACGAGGAAGAGAATAAAGTTAAGGAAAAGTATTTCAATAACCGCCGTTATTATCAAAGTGTAATAAGCCACGGTGGAATTTTTCTGCGCGTCTTCATAGACTTCTTGGCTAAGCTTGATCTGGCTACTCCCGAAATCGGCCAAAGCGTCCTGCAACAGACCATAGTAAGCTTTTTCTTCACGGGTCACGCTGATGAAGGCGGCGACACGAACGCCTTTATTAATGAAATAACGGGTTTTTGACAACGCCTCATTGTAATTTTGCCAAGCTAACTGGATAGCCTTGAATTTACTGATATCAGGCATTTCACTTTTGCCGCTTACTAAGCGGCCTTGCCACTCGGCAAGGCGCAACGTTAGTTCTTTAGAATGTTGATCAATACGCGATTCGATCTCTTTAATGAGCGTCTGGTTTGGCGCCAACACCATCTCCATGGACAAAATACGAATATCTGAAATAGGTCTGGCGACTTCTTTAGCTATCTTCTCCAGACTATCAGCGGTTTGCTGCACTGTGACGATGGATTTATCCACATTCCCCAAATTTGACAAATTGTAGAGGCTCCTGGCAATCAGTAATATTGATACGAGGATCAATAGGAAAATAACGCGTCTGAGGAGGGTTCGTTCCCGCTCCTGATTAACGAATTCACTGAATTGGGTCGTTTTTGAGTTTAGGTTTTTATGGGTCATCGGGGTAGCTCTAAAAAATTTTTTCGGTTAATGCGGATAGGTTTCTTCCGTAATGCCGGATATTCCCGCTCGCCACGAAGAGACCAATGCAAGCTCGTCACTTCCAGATCTCGAAGATAAACATACGCTGAACGACCGGGATTAAACACAACCTCCTTATTCACCGCGTAAACATTGTGGGGGTTGGGCAAAAATACCATGTAATTATGCTCATAAACATGGCGAATAAAATCAGCGATAAGCGGCTGGTACTCATCTGACTCAACGTTTGTTCTTATTATACGGTCTGTGAATTCTTGCAACTCCATACTGGGCGTAATGGTTGACCAAGGATTATTGGGACGATACACAAAAAATGCCGCCCAGGGGTGTTTGTACCAATCGTAATTACCCCACAGCAATAAGTCCCAAGATTTTTTGTTTTTTTTTCGCCAGGTTGTTAACAATTGACTAAATACCTCTTTTTCATAAGAAACCACCTCGGCTTTCAGGTCGATATTGACCTGTTCGAGGAAATATTGAATGTCGCGGATCAAGAATAAAAATCTCTCCTGAGCGAGAAGAGTCAGTTTGAGCGGCTGCTCCGGATTTAAACCATTCTTTTCCTGGTAGTGACGCACTTTCAGACGCAGGTTTTTGATACTGTTGTCGTGAGTTTCCAAATATTGTTTGAAATAGCCATCAAGCGATTTGATAGCGTCAGCCACCCGATAGAAGTTGGGGGAGACCATCGTAGGAGATAAAATCCCTTCGCCAAGCATGGACAGGTTAAGCAGATACTCTTGATCTATAGCGTGATTAATTACGTAGCGGATATCATCATCGAGGACGGCTGGATTGCCATTGATCATATTGAAGTGCATGGCGTAATTATTCATAGATGGAGAGACGGCAAGCTTCGCGTAAGGAGAGAACACGGTCTCTACCTGATCGGAAAAGAGGACTGGAGTAATATCAATTTCACCCTCGCTGAACAATGCCATGTTCTGCGCCTCCTTTATTCCCAGATTCGTAAAGATGGTGATGGTTTCAACTTTGGGTTTCATCTCTCCCCAATACTGAGAGTTGGCCTTAAGAACCACTTTGGGAGCGCTTCGATCTCCCTCCACATAGCCCTCGACAAGAAGGTACGGCCCCAGTCCATAGGGGCCGGGCTCAGCGAGATTGGGACAGTTTGGTTTGCCATTCCAACCAAACTTCTTCAGGTAGGGTTGAGTGTAGAACTGTAACCAGGTGGCGTCGTGCAAAAATACACCGTAGGGTTCAGTCAGGTAAAAACGAACGGTATAGTCATCAACTTTCTCAACCTTGTCGAGTATTGTGCGCAGTTTTGTAAAAGTAAATGGCTTTTTTTGAAAATATGCCATATTCTTTAATACCGAATCGGCGTTAAAGGAAGAACCGTCCTGAAAACTTACCCCTTGACGCAAGCGAAACTCCCAGATTTTATCGTCTATACTGCGATGACTGATCGCCAGATCGTACTGCCAGCCCTTTTTATTATTTGCTGGTCGCACCAATGCGGCATTGATGGCATGAGAAATAGCGAGGTAGGGGAGATTGGGAAGGAATAACTTGACATGGGAGCCAACCCGAAACTCGCCAGTTACTTCACTCTGCGCGGGATCGACAACGAGACCAATGTCCGGTGGTTTAGTCTCCGCCGCCGCGACCTGGCTCCCAAAAAATAGCAATAATATGATTGTAGTAAAAGTAATCCTAATCATAGGTTTTCACATCCTGCGCTTTTTATTTCGCCGGGATTATCGCTGCCCATATCAATTTCTCCTTTTGTTTAAACTTTTTACTCAAAGGAATACAGGAATTGTAGGAATTCTTTTCCTTTTGTTATTTTCCTGCCTTTCCTGCTTTCCTTAGCGTTATAGAAATATGAAATAATTTTCTTATTATAAAAACCATAAAACCTTTTCCTCTAAGGAAAGCAGGAATTACAGGAATTTAAAGCCTTTTCTTTTTACCTGCCTTCCTAAGCGTTTTTATTTTAATTTATCTAACAAGTCTTGTACTGAATTATCAGCGTCTTTGAACTTGTACCTTTTTACAAATTTATTGAGGTTTGCAATTTCCTTTTCTAGGTTTTCAGGCCAGTTTAAAGAATTCACTTCCTCCATAATGGCCTTGGACTCTTTTGGTTTTTTCTTCTTAAGCCATGGGTGAAGTTTTTCCAGTATTCCTATCAGTTCTTCTTTAGTGGAAACTGGGGCATCGTCATCCACTTTCTTTTTTTCTGCACTTTCTTCCGGTTTCAGAGCTTTCAAGGAATCCATTATGCTTTTCACGGCGCTTTCCAGGTTTTCCAGGCCTTCCTTGTATTTTTCGGTGTCCTCGTTCTTTATGGTCGCTTCCAGATCAGTGGCTTTCTTGAGCAAAAAGTCGGCGCCGATATTTCCCGCAACTCCTTTGATGGTATGCGTCAGCCTTTCAGCGGTGTTGATGTCTCCTTCATCTAGTTTATCTTTTATCTCCTCAACCGTATTACCATAATCTTCCCTGAAGTCTGTGAGAATTTTCCGGTAAAGTTTTTTGTTGCCACCCACCCTGGAAAGACCTGTTTTGGTATCGATGCCCGTCAGTACTGGTAAAGTTATTTCCTCCACCTTTCCTTTTTCCTTTTCTTTTTCGTGCCTTTCGTGGGCCAGCTTTTTGTCTTTGGGCTGAATCCATTTGGTCATAGTTGAAAAAAGTTCTCTAGGGTTGACGGGTTTTCCCACATGGTCGTTCATACCCGCTTCAAGGCATTTCTCCCGGTCTCCAGCCATGGTGTTTGCCGTCATGGCTATGATTGGAATGTTTCGAGTTGCGGGTTTTCCTTTTCCGTCCTCTGTCCTCTGTCCTCTGTCCTCTGTTTTCCTGATTTCCCGCGTCGCTTCGTACCCGTCCATCACCGGCATCTGGCAATCCATTAGGACACCGTCATACTGCAACTCCTCTTTTCCGGAAGATTCCGCAATTTTTTCCACCGCTTCCTTCCCATTATTTGCAATGTTTACCTTAATGCCCGCCTGCTGGAGTAGTTCCGTAGCCACCTGTTGGTTGATTACATTGTCTTCCACCAAAAGGATGTATGCTCCTCGCAATCCTTTAAGGTCACCCACATCCATGCCTTTTGTTATTTTTTTATGGGAAGGCTCTTCTATCTCTTTTCCGAAAGCTTCCATGACGGCATCCAGCAATGCGGAAGGACTCACCGGTTTGGGAAGAAAACTCTCCACCTCCAGGCCTTCGGCTTCCTTCTTGATCGCTTCCCTGTCGTAGCTTGTGATCATAATGACCTTTGGAGTTTTCCCTAGTTTGGAATTGCTTTTAATTTTTTTCGTGGTTTCAATGCCATTCATTCCCGGCATTTTCCAGTCAACAATAGCAAGATCAAAGGGCTTGCCCTCCTCCGCTTTTTCCAGCAGGTCGATCCCTTCGGCGCCCGAGGCGGCTACGGTAACGTCAAAGGAGAAGGATTTCAGCATTTTATTGAAAAGGACTCTAAGGGGTTCATTGTCATCTATCACCAGGACGCGCAATCCCTCTAGCTCAACGGAAGGTTGTAGACGCCTTTTGGCTTGTTTTTCAGGGACACCGAAAGTAGCGGTAAAGATAAAACTGCTTCCTTTTCCGGGTTCGCTCTCCACCCAGATCTCCCCCTTCATCATTTCCACAAGACGTTTGCTTATGGTGAGCCCCAGCCCGGTGCCTCCATATTTTCTCGTGGTGGACTCATCAGCCTGGCTGAAGCTTTGGAACAGTTTCTCGATTTGTTTTTCAGTAAGCCCAATGCCGGTATCTTTTACGGCAAACCTCAAAGCTATTTCCTCTTTCGTAGTCTTGGCCTTTTCACATGAGACCACGATCTCGCCTTTTTGCGTAAATTTAACGGCATTGTTGGACAGGTTGATGAGAACCTGCCCCAGACGTAAAGGGTCACCGATTAATGATGAAGGGACGTCATTTTCTATGGAAAAGAGCACTTCCAGACCTTTTTCCTGGGCCTTCAAGGTTACCAGGCTTGATAGGTTGTCATAGACGTCTTCCAGTTCGAACTCGATGAACTCCATATCGAGTTTTCCCGCTTCGATCTTGGAAAAATCAAGGATATCGTTAATGATTCCCAGAAGGGAGTTGGCCGAGGCATGCACTTTATATATATAGTCGTGCTGTTTCGGGTTTAAGTCGGTTCGCAAGGCAAGATAGCTCAACCCGATAATAGCGTTCATGGGTGTGCGGATCTCGTGGCTCATGTTGGCCAGGAAGTCGGACTTGGTGCGGGTGGCTTCTTCGGCCAGCTCCTTGGATTTCAGGACCTCCGCCTGCATCTCTTTGGTTTCATTGATGTCCAGATGGACGCCGACCAAACGGGTTCCCTTGCCATCGGCATCCCGCTCTGATGCCTGGGCGATACCAAGTATCCATTTCCACAGGCCATCAGCGGTACGCATGCGGAACTCGGTTTTGTAGATGTCCGTGACTCCATCGATATGCATTTGTAGTTGCTCAAGGACATCGATCACATCATCCGGATGCACCAGTTCCGCAATGCGCGCCATCTGCTTCCCATAGCGCTCATCCAGTTCTTCCGGGGTATAGCCCAACATGGTGGCCCAGATGTCGCTGGTGATCAGTTCTTCAGTGACCACGAACCAATCCCAAAGGCCGGCATTGGCTCCTTTGAGGGCCATATTCAGACGCTCTTCCTCAATGCGCAATGCTTCTTCGGTTTGCTTTCGCAGTGTAATATCCGCCTGGATGGAGATGTAACGTTGGATTTCGCCCGTTTCATTGGAGAAGGGTACGAAGGAGGCATTGATCCAGTAAAGGGTCCCATCCTTGGCCTTGTTACACATCTCCTCCTTCCAGACATGGCCGCTGGAAAGCGTCTTCCACATCTTCTCGTAGAAGGCGGCATCATGAACGCCGGATTTAAGTATGCGGTGGTTTTTTCCCATAAGTTCGTCGGGTGTATAACCGCTGATCTCGCAAAAAAGGTCATTGACGTAAGTGATCCGTCCATCAGGATCGGTCATGCTGACAATGGCGTGCTGGTCAAGAGCGTATTTCTGGAAGTTGACTTCCCTCAGGGCCAGTTCCTGTTTTTCCTGGCTCTTTTTCAAGTCTTTGGTCCGCCTTATTACCCGCTCTTCCAGTTCATCCTTGGAACGCCGCATGGTCTGTGTAACCCGTTCACCCAGCATCACGGTTATAAGGAGAGCGGCGATGGTGAGTAGCAGGGTGATCCCGGTGATGATCAGCAAGCTCATGCGCAGGCTGTAATACCCGGCGAGCGCCTCATCCACATCCACCTCAGTGGCAATCCCCAATCCCAAATGGTAATCCCACTCCCAGGCGCCAAAAACAGGGACACCACGATAGTCCCGGTAGCCATCCACATCAATGACGAGATTGCCGTGTTCTCTCATCCCACCTCCTGGCACTATATCTTGCCCCATTCGAATGACATCTTTGGCCATGCGGGTAAGGGGCAGTTCGAAGCGGGAAACCTGGGATCGGAAACCCTCCACCATGTTGCCGCCCGGATCGCGAATCTCGATTTTTTCGTTTTGGATCTCCCCTTTTTTTAACAACCCGATGTCAAACAGTTGCTCTTTGAACCGGCTATCGGTGAGGAGAAATCCCTCCTGGTTAAGGATGTAACTCTCCCCGGATTGGCCAATACGTCCATTGCTCATAATCCGGGACAATCGGCCCTCGGGCAGGAGGCGTTGCGTCAGTACTGCCAATACGGATCCGTCTAAATCCCGGATGGGCACGGCAAAAAACATGGTGAGTGGTTTTTTCACTCCGCGTGAGGAAGTGCTGTTTTGGGCATGGATGGCCACATCCGAACGAATGGGTGGAATGAACACCGCCTCGCCTTTGAAAGCTCTGGCCAACAGGTCAGGCTTTTGTTGGGCAATGAGGTTTTTTGTACCCAGATTGGCATCCCGACCTGAGCCTATGCTGATGGCATCTGGGCTGATGATAAAAAAGCCGATCTTTCCGAACTCAGCCTCATTTTTGGAAAAGAATGCGCGGGCTTCGGACAAAGGATGCGAGGTTTTGAGCGTTTCGATTTGAGCCGGAATTTTCAATAGTCGCTTGGTGATGGCTACCAACTCAGGATCCCGACCCAACCGCAGCAGGAAGTTTTTTCGTTCCTTGACCCAGAAATCGAGTCTTTCCATGGTGCTTTGGAGGGTAACGCCCAGGTCGTCCCGGATGGAATTCACGGCGGCTTTTCGGTTCTGCGCCAGAGATTGCCATACCAAGCCGGCGATTAGCACGATCATGAGGCTCATTGCGGTGAGCACAATCATCCGTAAACGGGATGAACTGAAATGACGCGCCAGATCTTCGTCCGAAAACAGGCGTGGAAGTACCATTGCCGCAAAAAGTAACATGATGAAGACTAGGATGACGCCAATGATCAGCCACGAGATCCCAGTATCCTCCTGAGCCTCAGTTTCGGCTACGTCACCTTCTATGGCTGTTTCTTTCTTTTTTTCCGTCCCTTCCAAAATAGTTCCCGAGGAAATCCATTTTTTGTGCAAGACAGCCAATTCCTGCTGGGATATGGAAGCCAACGCCTTGTTGAGGATGGTCGCAAGCTCCGGCCAATCCTTTCGCACTCCAAAGGCTTTGCTGCTCACATTCTGTTGCCAGGGGGCTGCGGCATGCAGATCCGCCATGCCATGTTTGTTAATCAGATAATTGCCAATTCCTACCGCGCCGATATAAAGATCAGTGTGGCCTTCTCTGGTGGCATTCAGGGCTTCCAAGGGATCTTTTACATAGACGGGAACAAGATCAATATGGGCCGCAAGGATATGATCGTTCCGGGAATGGCCCTCAATCATGGCTACGCGCATGCCATTGACATCGTTACGTGCTCGAATCCGGGTATCGTTGTTTTTGGCGAAGATGTAGGATGATTGGTAGATGTATGGATCGGTAAAAACAAATGAGTCCTTGCGCTTCTCCTGCGGCGTAATTGCCGCAACCACATCCACCTCTTTTTTCTGAGCGGCGGCATAAAGAGTTTTCCACTCGCCATCGGGATGAACTTTGAACGAGATACCGGTTCGCTGGGAGATCAGGTTCACCACATCCACGGCATATCCCGAAAAAACTCCCCCGGAAACATAGGCGCTGTAAGGCGCAAAATGGCCATCGAATGCGATGGTGATTTCCGGATGTTGCTCCAGCCACGTTTGCTCCTTTTTCGACAAGGGCGCCTTCAGGGCCGAGTCGATTGCGCTGGAATCCTTGGGCGCCCAGCGATCCGCCATGGCCTCAAGCTCCATCTTTGGAATCGTGGCCAACCCTTTGTTGACAATATCCAGCAACTCCGGCCAGTCGGAGCGCACGCAAATGGAAAGACCGTTGGCGGCAAATCCGGTTGGCGCGGCCACATGCAAATTGAACAGCGCCTTATCGCGGATCTGGTGAATGATGGGACCCAAATAGCCGATATAGGCGTCCGCCTGGCCCAGGGAAACTCTTTTCATGGCCTCCAGGGGAGTGGCTAACTTCGGTGAAGGCAAGATCGGGGTGGTTGGCGCGTAATGGGGCAATGACGCCATATCCCTCGGCCACCAACACCTTCTTGCCATACAGGGATTGCAAACCTTCCTTCAGTTTATAATTTCTTCTCGTTGCAATAACCCAAGGGACTGTCACCACAGGATCCGAGAAAAGCAAATACTTCGCCCTATCCGGCGTTGGGGTACAAAAAGAAATGACATCAAGGGAACGGGCCTGGGCATTTTTCAGCGCCTGGGACCAGGTGAGATCCGGTTCCAGGTTGATTTCAATCCCCAGCATCCTCCGCAAACGGGTCAGAACGTCTGCAGCCAAGCCTGCGTGTTTTCCGTGGGAATCAACAAAATCATAGGGAGGCCAGGAGGGATCAACGCCAAGACGCAGATCAGGATGGGTCTCTAACCAGGCTCTCTCCTCCATGGTCAGGGTCAAATGCTGTGAACCCGTTCCCACATTGGCATCAAATATCCTCCGCTCCGGATTTCTCACCCAGATGCGCTCCATCTGGTTTTTTTCCTCCTCCGTCAGGGTGGCCAAGCCTTCATTCATTTTTTTCAGGAGCTTTTCGTTCCCCTTGGCCACGGCCCCATACACTACGTTGGAGAAAAGAGGCGTTGACACGGCGCTGATCTCGCCTCCCCACCCCAGATCATCCAGCAGCGTCTCCATGGTAAGATCTTCCCCCATGGCGGCGTTCACTTTTCGTTCTTTCAAGGCCTCCAACGCCGATTTCCAACTGGGATAAACAACCAGGTTCATTTCGGGGTAATGCTGGCGAAGCGCGCTTTCCTGATAGCTCCCCGTTGTCACGGCCACCAGGCGCTGGCCAAATTGGGCCGGATCCTCCGGCAAGTTGGTGTCTCTCCGATGGTAGAAGCTGGAATTGATCTGGTAGACAGGCTGGGAAAATTCCAGGAACTCCTGGCGTTTCTTGTTCAAAAACAGCCCTGAATGAATATCCGCTTCCCCACGCCGCATTGCCTTGACGGTATCGGCCCAGTCGCTCATGCGGAAACGGATTTCATGCCCTGTTTTTTCCCCCAGGCCCGCCAAATGTCCACCAACAATCCGGCCGGTTCGCCAAATGAGGTCATCTTTGTGAGCGGCGCGTAATCCCGGTCAATAGCGATGATCAGCGCTTTTTCATCCCCCTTGGAGGTCCACCTGCGGCTGATTTGCAGCCGCTCCTCCCTGGAAATGAGATCGAACCCCTTGTTGATCCGCTCTAGCAGGTATTGTCTGCCCTCCGTCACAGCGGCGAACCAATCGTTGGTATACAGAAGTTGGGCGGGTTTGAAGCTATATTGGCTTAAAAGATTCGCTTTTTGAAGGTAATAGATCCCCGTGGGCGTATCGGCGGCAAAGGCGCGCAGTTCGCCGGATTGCAGGGCAGCAATAATGGCCTCATAGCTTGGATAGGGAATGATGGTCTCAGGGGGAAGTTTCCCCTTGAGGAATCCCTCCACATAATCGGCGCTCAACACGCCGACCCGGTAGGCGGCCACTTCCGACAGATCGTTTATCGTCGGCATTGCCTTGTGAAGGAATACGTGCGTGCTTGATCGGCTCAGCGATTGTCCGTAATCCAGAAATTTATCTCGTTGCTCATTAAAGAAAAGGCCCGCATGGGCGTCGGCCTCCCCGCTGCCCACCTTTTTCAGGGATTCATCCCATGTGTAGGGTATGAGTTCGATACTTTGGCCGGTCTTTTCAGACCAAAGATTCCATAGGTCGATAAGCAAGCCGGATGGGACGCCTTGTTCATCTTGCAAATGAAAAGGGACGCAATCGTTGCAATAGGCGATTTTGAGAGGGGGTGCCCCATTCCGGTCCTGAGCAAATCCTTGTGGGACCGAGAAGATCAGCAGCCATGCGGAGATCAACGCGGGCAAGGTGATTTTTTTGGTCAGGGGCATTGTTCACATTCCATTGAAGCGGATTGAGTGTCGTATGTTTTTTTGCCAATGAAAAATTTCAGGCCAAGAACATATTCATCGGACAAACGCATAGTATAGTGCTAGCCAAGCCAGCTCAGCGCTTTGTCCCTTTCTTCAAAGGGCTTCATTGTTATTCCTTTTTGCTCAAGCATGGAAACGGTAAAATAGATTTCACTCTGAGCAAGGGTAACGCAGGAAGCAATATGGCAAACCGCATTGCTAAAATATCAGCGTTTATTTGCCATGATTCCGAGAATTCAAACATTTCTTCTACAGAGAGTTCTTTGCTATTCAACTTCGAAATATCCACGAGTATTTTATATATTTTTGTTTTACCGGATAGCGTGCGTATTCCGACCCACATTGACCACCTATTCCGGTGGAGTTTGACCACCCATTCCGGCCCACATTGACCACCTATTCCGGTGGAGATTGACCACTCATTCCGGTCTTATTGACCACCCTTTCCAGAGCAAAGTGACTACC
>JAJDAS010000491.1 GCA_029261755.1 Nitrospinia bacterium | reverse complement strand
CCCCAGCAGTTCCGTTACCAAGGCGTTGGCACCGCCCCCAAAAGTAGGCGCGGTGATGGTTCCGCTTTCATTGATAACAAACACATCACTCTGGCCCTGATAGGTTCTCAATTGGTTGATCTCCTGTTCGAACTCGGAATAATCCGAGGCAAACAGATGGGACGGCATATCCAGTTGATTCCAGGAAGGATCGTCAATATCGAAGGAGCCTTTGAAATCACAAGCCACTGGCACCAACCTTCCCTTGGCGTTGGGAGACATGCGGATGGGATTGAGTTCCAGCATGTTCATCCCATAATTATTGTACAGGGTCCAGAGTTTGGGAAGATTTTGCACCAGGGGGCTGATGATCTCCTTAGGTGCTCCCAATTCGGTGAGGGCATTGGCCACATGATAGGATTTGAGGCCGGTGAGTGGATCGAAGGGAACTACCTGGATTTTATCGGGAGGCAACTCTTCGATGTCCACCCCTCCATGGTGAGTGATGGTCATGGTGGAAGAACGGTACTCCGTGCTGTCAGCGATGGAGAAATAGACCTCGTGCTCGGCTGCGACCCCTCCTTCGAAGGTGACCCCTTCCGCTTTGGCCACGGTGTTTCCGTGGATATGTTTGGCGAAGTAGAGCCGCTCCTTTTCCGCCAGGGCTGTGGCGATATCACTGGCCCTGCCGATCAAACCAGACTTCCCTTTTTTCCCTACTCCTCCTTTGAAAACCGGCTTGATGAAGACCTGTCCCTTCCTTTTGATCAGGTCCTTGATCTCATCTACGCTGGCTTCCGGTCCAAGAACCTCGGCAGTGGGGTAACCGACGCGTTTTAATAGTTTCGATCCCCACAGCAATCCGGTCAATTGCATAGTTTCATTCCTCCCTGGATATAGTAAAAATAGTTGTTAAATCCGCTTGCCTGAAAATGGCAATGTGCATAATGTTTATCTAGCCAAAAGACTTTGTAATGATACCAAATTCTTTTTTTTTTCACAAATAAATGGCAATAAAATGGCAACCTTTCAAGCTTCGGCAAGCTTGTGATTCAAAGGCGAGCAAAAATGAAAAAAAGATGTTGTTGACAAAATCCAATGGCTGCATTATAAATACTGTCATAAACAATGGATTCAAAACCGGTTTTTCATGGCCGGAGTAAGTTTTCGGAGAAAAAAATGGCCTTAAAGAAAGTCGCCAAGGAGAAAACCACAAAACCCGCAGCATCTATGCCCAAGCTGGCCGGGCCTTCCAAAAATCAGCTCATGGCGAAGACAAAGGTCGAGTTAACTGCGCTGGCGAAGAAAATCAAGCTTGCCCTTCCTTCCAAGCTCCTCAAGGAGAAGATGGCCACGGCCATCTTTGCCGGATTGAAAAAAACAAAAAAAACGATACTTAAGAAGACTTCAACGAAAACTAAAAAGTCTGTAACTTCTCAAAAAGTAAAGAGAGACTCCTCTTTAAAAAGACCTCCCCTATCTCCCCTCCTTCGCAAGGAGGGGAAAAGTGGTGGTCTTCCCCAATCTTTTGAAAAGTTACAAAAGGCCTCCCCAGGGAAAGCACCTGATAAAAGAGCCGTTGCAAAGAGTTCCCCCAAAACCTCTTTGGAAAAATCAACGCCACCTGTTAAAATAGCGGTCCCGAAAAAACATGCCAAGGAAAAGGAGATGCCCGTTTCCTCACCCCCAAGCCAAAGCGCCCCAGTGAAAGGAAGCCGGATTACCGCCCTTTTGAAAGACCCCCATTGGATTTACTGTCACTGGGATCTGGAACCGGAGGCCGTGGAGGAGGCCCGGCAAGAGTCTGGCGGTTTGGAAATGGATACCAACGTTTTGAGGGTTTGGGACCATACGGACCCAAAAGACATCACCAGCTTCGATATTCATACGGAAGCGGAGGCAAAAAGCTGGTATGTACGTCTGGATGCAAATAGAAAGTATCTGGTGGAAATCGGATTCCAGGACCCGGACGGGGAGTTCCATTCCCTGGCCGGTTCGGACTTGGTGAAAACACCGAGGTTTGGCATTGCCCCCCAACTGAGGAAAGAAACCGTTGGGGAAGAGTGGTTTTGCCGGGAAAGGGAGTTTGTGGAGGTCTTCGCCCTTTCCAACGGTTTACATTTCCATGCCAACCCGAAAACTGTTGTGGAAATGATGCATAAAAGAGAATTGATTTCTTCTCCAGGCACTTTTCCATCTTCCCCCGGATTTTGGCCCCATGGCTCGCCTAAAAACTGAAGAATTTGTAAGAAAGAACCATAAAATTCAAAAGATGAACGTCCAACATCGAAGAAGGAAGGGGTTAGTTGAAAAGAACGTTCCTACGACAACACAAGAAATTTTAAGAAACCAACCTTCTTCGATGTTCAGCGTTCGATGTTCGATGTTCGATGTTAAATCTTCTCCCTTCCCCCTTCCTTTGCCTCTATGAAAGGATACCTCTCCCTTGTCCTTCATGCACATCTCCCCTTTGTCCGGCATCCCGAACATGACGAATTTCTGGAAGAGGACTGGCTGTTCGAGGCCATCACCGAAACCTACCTTCCCCTGATCCACGTTTTTGACAAATTGACGGCGGACAAGATCCCCTTCAAAGCAACCTTGTCTCTTTCCCCCACCCTGATTTCCATGTTGCAGGACCCTCTCCTCCAGAACCGATACCTCCGGTATCTGGAAAAATCCCTGGAATTAGCAGAAAAAGAGTTGGTACGGACCCGCCATCTTCCCCTGTTCAACGATTTGGCAACCATGTATCGCTCCAGGCTTCTACAGGCAAGGGACCTCTATGGAAAATATCAGCATGATCCCGTCCGGGCATTTAAAAATTACCAGGATGCCGGGTGGCTGGAGATCATCACCTGCGCCGCTACTCATGCTCTTTTGCCCCTCATGGAACAAAACCGAAGTGCGGTAAGTGCTCAAATCGCCGTGGCCGTGGACCTGTACCAAAAGGTTTTTGGCCGCCCTCCTCAAGGATTTTGGTTGCCGGAGTGCGCTTACTCTCCCGGTATGGAGGAGATGTTGAAGGAGTACGGGATCAACTATTTTTTCTTGGATACCTGGGGCATTCTGCAAGGGGAGCCATGGCCGAAATACGGGATCTTCGCCCCGGTTCGTTGTCCCTCTGGGTCTTATGTCTTTGGGAGAGATGTCTCCTCTTCGAGGCAGGTCTGGTGCGGTAAGAGCGGATATCCGGGCCACCCGGATTACAGGGATTTTTATCGGGACGTGGGCTTCGATCTGGACACAGAGTATCTTCGACGTTATATCCAGCCGGATGGCGGTCGCAAATTCACCGGGATCAAATATCATCGCGTGACGGGAGGCGAAGAAAAAAAGGTTTACAACCGGAAGGCAGCCATGGAAAAAACGGCCATGCATGCAGAGGATTTTTGGAGAAGCCGGGAGCTTCAGACCAAGGAGGTTTTTGAGTCCATTCATCGGGACCCGATTTTTGTTTGCCTTTTCGATGCTGAACTCTTTGGACATTGGTGGTTCGAGGGACCTGAATGGCTGGACGCGCTTTTTCGAAAGGCAGCCGTTTCCCAAAAGACGGTGGAGTTAACCACCCCAACGGAGTATCTGAACCGTCATCCAAAAATCCAAAACGTGGCCCCATCGGTGTCGTCTTGGGGCGAGGGCGGATATTTCGGGATTTGGTTAAACGAGAAAAACCATTGGATTTACCAGCCTCTTCACTCCGCAGCGGATAGGATCTCCTCCCTGGCTATGAAGCACAAGGATTGCGGAAAGCTGGTGGAGCGGACGTTGAATCAGGCAGGCAGGGAACTGCTCTTGGCTCAAGCTAGTGATTGGCCGTTCATATTGAGCCAGGAAACGTCGGTGGAATACGCCAAAAAGAGGGTAGAGGATCACCTGGCCCGATTCAACCAACTTTGCCATGAGGTGGAATCCGGCAAAGTGAATCTAACTGATTTAGAAAGTCTGGAAGAACGGGATAACATTTTCCCTGATTTGGATTTTCGGATTTTTTGCAGTTCCATATGTGCTGACTGATTCTAGCTGTAAACGGAAAAAAATAGAAAAACTGATTGAACGCTTTGAACCAAATGAATTAGAGATTACCGAGGAAACCTTAACTCTTTCAGAAAAATATATTCCTGAACTTACCTTACCTGAAAAAGCAATTGATGATTCAATACACGCTGCAATTGGAACAGTATATGAAATGGATGCTCTTATTACCTGAATCTTGCACCAAGTTTGAAAAAATTGGTAACGCTGAAGCCCTTGAAAATCAAGGAGGAGCTAAGTTCTCCGTAAAGGCCAGTATAATAGGGCCTTCCACACTTTCGAGCTATGCAGGGAGCGTTTGAGCCCATTTGGCGGGCTTTTGGGGCTTGTAAAGTTTTTAGACTTGGTAAAATTTGCGGAAATTTTTAATGAATTTTATAAGCCCCCACCTCGGGAACCCAAGCTGGGGCACTATTCCATGCTCTTAGGCCATGTCATGCTACTATTTATCGGTTTTAACCGGGTATGGCATTTTATCTACATTCAATTGGACTCGATGCTTTGCTCGATATTTAATACCCTGAAACTTCCTAATGCTTCTACCTATTGGCGGTATGTAAACTCCCTTGGTATTAATGAAGGGCAATCCCTTTTGAAAGTAATGAGCGCTCTTCGGGAGCGTGTGTGGCATTTATGTGAAATAGATTTTGAGAGTATCCATATAGACATTGACACCACGGTAGAAACCATATATGGCAACCAGCAAGGTGGCCGTAAAAGGCATAATACCTATAATCGAGGGAAGGAGGCTTTCCGTCCTGTTCTTTGCTTTATAGAAGAGACTCGTGAATACATAGCCGGGAAGTTGCGAGTAGGAGAGACCATGGGTGGCGTCGAAGTGGCTGCTCAAATCCGTTCCTTTAAGAAATACTTACCTGATTGCGTCAAGCACGTGATTATTCGTGGGGATGGAGAGTTCATAAGCTGGGAAAGTGTGAAGGTCGCGATTACGGAAAGCTATGATTATATATTTGGCAATAAGTCATGCACTCCCTCCTTTGATGCCTCGAAGTGGTACAAGGTCAGAAAAGGAGACAGCATAGAATATAACGAATGTTACTATCAGCCCACGGGTTGGGAGCAGGCCTGCCGCTTTGTATGCGTATTCCGACCCACATTGACCACCTATTCCGGTGGAGTTTGACCACCCATTCCGGCCCACATTGACCACCTATTCCGGTGGAGATTGACCACTCATTCCGGTCTTATTGACCACCCTTTCCAGAGCAAAGTGACTACC
>JAJDAS010000490.1 GCA_029261755.1 Nitrospinia bacterium | reverse complement strand
GATGGATATACTAAATCAAAAAATACTCAGAGGGTAATCAAGTTTTTTGCTGATGCAATTGCTAAGTTGGGCAATTGGGACCAGTCCATCATTCTATACGAAAAGGTATTAGCAATGGACAAGGCTTCCTGGAAGGATTACAACAATCTGGGGTTGATATTCGGCAACCTTGGCAAGATGGAAAAGGCAAAGGGTTTACTGGAAAAGGCGGTTGAGCTTACTCCCAATAAAGCGGAGCCTTTAGCCAACCTGGGTTTTTACTATGAAAAAAAAGGGAAAGAGGATAAGGCCAGGGAACATTATTTACAAGGCATCAAGGCCGAACCACAAAACTCGGTTTCTTACTGTCACCTGGCGAAACTTTACCTGAAGCAGGGAAAGTACGAAGAAGGAATCAACATTCTGAATCGCTTTCTAAGATTTTATGCGGCCCATGAGGAAGTTTATCTGCTATTGGGCAGGCTTTATTTTATGAAGGATAATCTGTCGGAAGCTATAGCAGCTTTGAACAAATCCCTATCCATGGAGCCGCGATCCGCAGAAGCGCACAATTTGGTAGGACTGGTCATGGTAAAAAGCGGCCAATTTGAAGAAGCCAGGAAAAGTTTTGAACGTGCCATCCTGATGGACCAAAACTACCTGGATGCCTACCTGAACCTTGGGACTTGGCTCGAAAGGCACAAAAACAGGGAAACGGCTAATACTTTTTATGTGCGTGCGAAAAAAAGGTTCCCCCATTCCCAGGTGATGTCGCAACGGATTCGACTCACCTCACCTGCCCAAGGCTCAAAAGAAAAGCAGTAGCCCCTTAGGTTGTCAGGTTTAAAGTTTAATAATTGCAAGCTGCATTGGCTGGACCGGATGGTGGCCTTGAGCCTTGAACCCTGAACCTGGAAGCTGATAACCTGAGACGCTACAAGAAATATTGATTTTTTTTTTTATTAGAGTTAATCTATTGCATCTTCAAAATCTAATTAGGAAATAAAGATGAAAACAATTTTAATTGTAGAGGACTCCAGAGTTTCGCGGAAACAAATGATTCGTGGACTTCAGAAGGAGTTCAATATTCTGGAAGCCCATAACGGCAAAGATGGACTTATGATGGCCATTTCCCACAAACCTGATTGTATCTTGAGCGACCTTCTCATGCCTGATATGGATGGCTTCCAGCTCCTGGAGGGTTTGAAGAGCAGCAATGTCAGCACACCTGTAATTGTTATCTCTTCGGATATTCAGGATACCACCAGGAAGCGTGTGACTTCCCTGGGAGCTTTTGCATTGCTAAACAAACCGGCGCCAATGGATGAAGTTAAAGAAACGATTCGGAAAGCTGTAGGAGAGTGAAAGGATCATGCATAAACCCGAAATTGCTATTACCGATGACATTCTCGATGCACTTAAGGAACTGGTAAATATAGGTGTTGGGAAGGCCGCGCATTCCTTGAATGATTTGCTGGATTCCCATATTCAGCTTAACGTGCCTGATGTGGTCATCGTTCCCTTCGAGAAGTTGCCTGAAACCATGGAAAAACTTGGCGAAGGTACTGTATCTGCCGTTGTTCAAGGGTTTAAGGGGATTTTCCCAGGAAAAGCAGCCCTGGTTTTCCCCCAAGACAGCGCCAAAAACCTGGTGTCTGTGTTTAACGAGGAGGATATTGAGGACTGCGATCAAGAATTGGTGAAGGAAACTCTTACCGAAATTGGGAATATTGTGATCAACGGGATCATGGGGGCCATAGGGAATGTTTTAAAAAGTCCCATTGATTTTGTATTGCCGGACTACATGGAAGATTCCGTGGCGAATTTGATGCAAAACGGTAAGGCCCATGAGAGTGGTGATTATGTTTTAATAGCCAAAAGTCATTTCGTTGTTGAAAACCAAAATGTTCACGGGTACATATTCCTGGTCTTCGAGATGGAAAACCTGGATGCGCTTATTTCACTTGTCAGCAAAACCCTTTTAGAGGATGAGTGATCCTAACAAAAGATATTTAAAATTTAAGATTTAAGGTTTGAGGAATATTCTTTTTAAAAAAAGCTGCCACCAATCTAAAATCAAAAATCTGCAATATCCCTAAATATCTCCTTCGCCTTTTCAATGTCCTTCGCAATGGCTTTTGCCAGCTCTTCGGAAGAAGCAAACTCCTTTTCATCCCTTAATCTCTCCATAAAAAAGACCTCTATCTCCTCTGAGTAAATATCCTCGCGGAAATCGAAGAGATGGACCTCTATGCTCAATCGGTCCCTCTTGAAGGTGGGATTGAAGCCAATATTCGCCACTCCTTGATGAGACCGACCTTTGTATTTGGCGGCCACCGCATAGATGCCGGTGTTGGGGATCAGTTCGTTTCTTGGGTCCACGTTAGCAGTGGGATACCCAATGGCCGCACCGGTTTTGAAGCCTTCCACTATTTTTCCCTCAATGCTGTAATGGCGGCCAAGAACATGGGTGGCCCTGGATACCTGACCGTCTTCAATCAAATTCCGAACCAGCGAACTGCTCACCACCTGCTCACCCACGGTGACAGGTTCCACCACACGAACCTTGAATCCATACTCATCTCCCATCTTTTTCAAATAGTTGAGAGTC